>NZ_JAWLPU010000002.1:300000-593349 GCF_036997485.1 Brachyspira pilosicoli
CAAAAAGAATAATTTCAGCAGCTACCCAAAGTTTTGAGTATTTTAAAGAAAGCCTTTTTGATAATTCTTCTTTTGATTTTTTAAGATATGCCCCTATACTCATAACTGCTAAAAGTCCAGATATCCCTATAACTCCTCCAAATAAATTAGATATTGAAGTTTCTATGCTTACAAGTATAAAAGATATGCTTAATATTATCACTACTTTAGCACTATCTCTTATATGGAATTTAGTAAAAAATTTTGATAATATAAAACCTATAATCACACCTAATAAAAGCCCAAATATTATAGAAGTAGGTATTTTTACAAAATCAAGGTAAGAAATATTTCCTCCCTTAACAAGCGAAGTAAAAGATGTAAATAACACTATTACAAATATATCATCAACAGAAGCACCAGCCATTAATAATTGAGGTATGCTTTTGTTAGTGCCGTATTTTTCATCTATAAGTTTAAGCATCTTTGGCACAAGCACAGCAGGAGATACAGCAGCTACAACAGAACCCATTAAAGCAGCATCTAATAAACTGATATCAAAAAGTTTTGGAGCTATTAAAATCATTCCTATTATTTCAAAACTTGCAGGCACAAAGCACATTAATATTGCAGGACGCCCTACTCTCTTTAAGTCTTCTATATCGAGGTTAAGCCCAGCACGAGTAAGTATTATAATAAGTGCCAATTCTCTTAAATCTGCTGATATTGAAAGTATTGAATTGTCAAGCAAATTAAGGCAATAAGGTCCTAATATTATACCTGTTATAATTAGTCCTAAAAGTGATGGGAGTTTTAAAAGCGAGAATATTTTTCCAAGTATCATTCCGCATAAAAATATCAATGCCAAACTGAGAAGCATAATTGCATAATCCTTTTTTATTAGTATTTGATTTTTTATTATGATATAAATTGTAGAAATATAAAAAGCTATTATCTGCAAAAATCATAAATCACTTAAATTAAGTATTAAAAAATAATTTAAGTTTATAAAAAATCATAAATTTGCAGAAGTCATCAGCTTTTATATTTTTTGATAGTTTTGAAAAAAATAAATAAGCGGTTTAATTATTTAACAAATTGATTAAATAATCTAAGGAGACCTCATTCCTTATTTTTAGTATATTCTATCATAAATATTTTTTATTTCAATATTTTAATAAGATTACATATATCAATTTTGGTTATTAATAATAATTATTTTTTATTATTGATATTTTAATATTTTACAATATAATATCAATTATAAATAGGGATTAAAACAAAAAAGGTTAGATTTATATTAAAACCTTAAATTAAAAAGGATAATTTATGAAAAATATACTAATAATACTATTTATATTTTCAAATATAGTATTTGCTTCTTCCTTTGAATTTGATTTTTCTGTTTCTTCAGGCAGTACATTTGATTTCAGTTACAATGAAGGATATTCTTTTAAAAAAAATTTAGATGGTTTTAGAGTAGGTGCTGGACTTTCATTAAGCATATTGCTGTCATTGGGCAGAAATGATGAAATTAATAATAATATTTTAACCAGTATAAGCAGTATGATTGAAACAGGATATAATTATTATATGAGGGAGAGAAGGGGCAGTAAAGATTATTATACTGATGATGGATATTATGTATATGATTATCATAGTATTATTTTAGGATATTTGCTTAGGCTAAATTTTCACAATAAAGTTTCTTTAGGCATAGGAGGCGGAATTTTAATTCCTTTATACAGTACAGCTAATAAGGCAGATTATTCATTTGGACTTATTGATAATTATAAATATATGACAGAGTTTAATCAAAAAAATATTGCTTTTATGTATAAGCTTCCTTTTATGCCTTATATAAAATTGAATGTTGTAAGATATTTTTATTTTTCAGACAGATGGTCTTTTAAAATTGGAGGAAATTTAATATATAATTTTGGTATGGAGCTTGATACTTATAGATTAGGTTTTTATAATGTATATAGTAAATATAATTTTTCTTCTTTTGGTATAGAGCTTTATTTGGGTATTTCTTTTGGAAGACCTAATAAATAATGTTTATAATGATATCAAGTGCAGTAAAATTTTAGTGTGTAATTTTTTATTGTACTTAATATTTATTATATAATATAATTATTTTTTATTTTCTAAAATTAAAATATAAAAAATATTAAATTATTAGCTATTTTCTTAAACTTTTACTTGTTCTTTCAAGTTGTTATAAACTATTAATTTTTAATAATATAAAATATTTTTGTTAACATATTAAAAAAATTACCGTTAATACGAATAGGTATTATAATATATTTAATGGCGGTTTAAAAAATGGCTGTAAAAAAAACAACTGAAGAAAATAAAGAAAACTACAAAAAAATTGCAGAAAAATTGCAAACAAAATTAGATAAATCTGAAGCAAAGATAGTAGAATTAAATGAGAAATATATAAAAGTAATAGATTTACAAAAAAAGAAATTAGAAGATAAATATAAAAAGCTTGAAGATAAATATAAAGAAAAAATAAAACAGTTAGAAGAAAATATAAAAAAATACAAAACAGAAAATGTAAAAACAATTAATGCTGATATCATTAAGTTAAAAAAAAGATTAGAGCTATTAGAGAAGAATAATAAAAAATTAGAAGAAGAAAAGAAAAAGATAGAAGCACAAAATAAAGAATTAAATTTAAAAATAAAAGAAGCATTACAAGCTAATAAAGATACTGATAAAAAAGATAAAGAAACTTCAAAACTAATTAAAGATTTAGAAAGCAAATTAAAAACTCTACAAGCAGAAAAAGAGAAAATAGAAAGTCAAAACAAAGAATTAAACTCAAAAATAAAAGAAGCATTACAAGCTAATAAAGATACAGACAAGAAAGACAAAGAAACTTCAAAATTAATTAAAGACTTAGAAAGCAAATTAAAAACTCTACAAGCAGAAAAAGAAAAAATAGAAAGTCAAAACAAAGAATTAAACTCAAAAATAAAAGAAGCATTACAAGCTAATAAAGATACAGACAAAAAAGACAAAGAAACTTCAAAACTAATAAAAGACTTAGAAAATAAATTAAAAGAATCTGAAAATCAAAAAAACAAAATTGAAGCTAATAATATTAAATTAAGCGAACAAATAGAAGCATTAAAAGAAGAAAGTAAAGGCTCTAAAGGCAATGTAAAAGAAATAAATGATTTAAAAAAGAGATTAGAACAATCAGAAAATTTAAGAAAAGAAGTTACTGAGAAATTAAAAAATGCAATACAGCAATTAAAAGAAAATAAAAAAAATGCTAATAAACTTTCAAAAGAAGATAAAGAAAAATTTAGAGAAAATTTAAAAATATTAAAAAGAATAAAAAAAGAAAGAGAGTTATTAGATAAAAAAAGAGAACATCTAAAAAAAGAAGAAGAAAAATTAAGACTAATAAGAAGCAATATACAAAGTTCAGCAAAAGACATAGCATCAACTATAAAAAACAGTCAAGTTAATTATTATAATAATCCTAATATGCCAGAAAACCCATTAGACCCTAATGGTACAACTGACACCTTGAACATGCAAGGAGATAAAGCCTTTGATATAGACCCCGCAACAGAAGAAGGAATAAAAAAAATGGCTGGCATAATGTGTGCTGCTATGGACGATTATAGAGAACAAAAAGAAAAAGAAAACAAAAAAGAAACTCTAACAGAAGGTGAAGATAGATTAAATAAAGCATCAGAACAATTAGAAGATTTAGTAGAAAGCAGATTAGAAGACACGTATCAAAATGATAATGCTCAAAAACGTCCATTTACAATAATAGACAAAATTGAAAACAGCAGAGTTGAAATAAATGAAGGTTACAATCCTCAGACTTCAGGTCAAACAATAGTTACAAACAATGAAGATGGAAGTAAGCAAACTATAACAACATCATCTCCAAATCAGCAAGTTCCTAATATTACAGTAAAAGTAGAAGCCCCAAAAGAAACAAGTAAATTATCAAAACCAGAAACTCAACTAAGACCTGCAAGTGAAACTCCTACTATGAGAATGAAGCTTCTTGATGATACTGATGATTATGAAAAGAAACTCGTTATCACTTATGGATTTGATAATATGCCTGAAAATATGTATTATTCAAAATACAAAAAAATATTAAGAAACGCTGCAAGAATAAGTTTGCTCGGTAATTTACAAGAAGGTCTTGATATGTTCAAGCTAATAAGAGATCAAAATATACCAGATGAATACAAACAAATGATAGATAAAAACATACAAGACATAACTTATTATCTTAGAGGTTTGCATAGAGTTAGATTGGAATAGAAGTTTTTTATGTTTAAATATTTATTTTTTATTTTTTCTATTATTATAAACATAATCTCTTGTTCATCAAAGAATGTTACAGTTGGCGAGATAAATGCAGTTTATAATAAAAAAGAAGATTCATATACTATATCTTTTCCTGAATATAATAAAATATATCCTAAATACATAGAATTAGAAATGAACAAAAAAATAAAAAATGGGATTATGTTAAGTTATAATATAGAAACTGATAATATACCCACCCTATTAGATATATGTGTAGAAGAAGATAATATAAAAAAAAGTTATTCCATTGTAAACCCTATTGTTAATCAAACTATTAACATAGAATTATATGCCACCAATTTTTCTCCGCATTTATCTAACGAAAAAATAAAAAATATAGAAATAAGCTTAGAGAGTGTCGGCAACTATGATACAAAAGAAAAAGTTACAATTTCTTTAAATGAAAAAATAAATGAATATAATAATACAATAGCATTAGTTTTACCTGAAAGCGGTCATATAGCAAAAAGCAACCCGCCATTTTTTATGATTAACAAAAAGTTAAATTTACTTAAAGTGTATTTATCACAAGACTTGTCTTTTAATAATACATACGAATATACAATTAGAAATAATAATTTTTTTGATATTACAAATAAATTAAACAATGGAAAATGGTACATTGCTTTAGATGAAAATGGAGATACTAATTTAAGAAAAATATATCACTTCTTTATAACAGATAAAACTAAAGATATTAATACTATAACAAATACAAAAGCAAATACTCAAAGACCTTTTATTTTTACAGACGCTGCAACTCTTAATTTATTAAATAATATATATAATTCTAAGAGAATTCCTCAATCAGCATTTTTAAGAAATTTTAATTATTTTAAGCTATATACTTCAAATAATGTAGGTAAATGGTATTTAGATAATATATCATACACCAATGAAAATAATAAAATATATTTTGCAAATCTCCCCTCACATATAATGCTTATGAGTTTAAGAGCCTATTTAGAAAAAGAGAATACCGCATTTCAATATGATATAAAGCAAATAATAAAAGATATTGCACTTTTAAATGAAAACAATATAGAAAACTTTAATAATATAGAAGCATCATATATATTAGCCAATTCATTATTAATGCCTTTTGATATATTAAATAATGAATTATCATCTGAAGAAATAGTATTAATAAAACAAAAATTTGTAGATTATGGAAACATATTATATAAATACATAATTAATAATCCTTCATTATATAGAGATGCCAATAACATAAAATATATAACAACCTTAGGTTTAATATCATTAAACATGCTAAATGAAAACTTATATCAAGAAGAAGTAAAAAATTGGTATTTATTTTCTCTTAAATATATAAACTCTATAATATTTAGTATGTTTGAAGATGACGGCAGTTTAAAAGCTTCTTTGGATAACTCATTTGAAATTATTTTAAATATTTTAATATATGCTAATGCTTTAAAAAATGCTGGAGTTGTTAATGTATTTGAATATGAATCATTTAGAAATATAGGTAAATATTTATCTATTATAGGCTACCCATCAGGATATACCTTCCCTATTGGATATACATTAATAGATAATAGAAGTAAAATGCGTTTTGATAATGGTGCAAGAAGTGCAATTATGGAGCTTTTAAGTAAAACTTATAATAGTGCTCTTTACAAAAACTATTCTGTGTTTGGACAAAGTGAAGCTATTGATATAAAGTATTTACCCTATATGCTTTTATGGAATAATCATTCTATAAAAGATGATGCTGTTAGTGTTTTAAATAATGAATATCAAAGTAGCTATTTTAAAAATATAGAAACTGCAATATACAATAAAGATATAAAATCATTGAACAGTCAATATTTAGGAGTATATGCTAAAGGGTATAATGCATATAAATCCTACGGGCTTAATCATAATGACAGAATGAGCTTTGTTTATTATAATTATGGAGACAGTATTATAGATGAGCTTGGGTATTTTTATAATAATGATAATAAAGAAATATTTAAATATGCGGACTTTCATAATACAATAACAATATCTGATACCACCAATGAATATAGAATAGAAGAAAAACCATCAAGTTTTTCAAAAATAATAAGCATCACTAATAATAACAAACTTTTCTTTACTAAAGCTAAAGCAAATAATGTCTATACTTATAAAACAACACTCAGAAATTTTGAAAGAACATTTTATTATTTAAAACCAAATATATTGATAATAAAAGAAGATATAGAAGCTTTACCCAATATAAATAATGAAAATTATATTAATGGATACAAATATAAATGGAATATAAACAGCAAACTTCCTATTAGTAATAATAATGATGGCTTTATCATTGAAGGTAAATATTCTACAAGCTATATAAAATTATTATCAGAAGATAAATTAAATTATGAAGTATTAGAAACTAATATAGGAAATCAAAAATTATATACAGCCAAAGCTTCAACTATAAATAATACAAAAAGATTTAGCCCTTGGATAATGGTTATAACAATGCCAAAAAATAATGTTGATATAAAAGAACGCAGAAATATTATTAATACAAATATTATAATAAATAATTTTAGCTACACAAATTTATCATTTAAAGCAGGAAATAAAGATTATAATATAATTTATAAATATTTATCTACAAATAATAATGAAAAAATAGTATATACAGAAAATAGAGAAAATGTTATAATAAGTTCGTATTGATTTTTAATTAAATTAAGGACTTATTTTTTTATGAATATATATATAGCAGATTCCTATAAGGATTATACATATTTTACAGCAAATCATATTCTACATTTTTTGGAAAAGAAACAAAAAACAAAAGAAAAACTCTATATTTCTGTTTCAAGCGAAAATGATACTAAAGATATTTATAAAGCAATAATAGAAAACGTAAAAAATTATAATATTAATTTTAAAAATATATTTATATTTCAGCAATCAGAATATGTTGGATTATCACAAGACGATAAAAACAGCAAAGCATATTTTTTAAAAGAAAATTTACTCTCAAAATTAGATATTCCTAAAAAGAATCAATTTCTTTTTGACGGCAGTAAAGATGAAAGTCAAATGGAAAAACAATTAAAAACAATAGAAAAAATAGGAAGATTTGATGTTATATGGTATTCTCTCACTCCAGATTCTACCTCGGCAGGAAATGAGAGAATGTCATCATTATCATCATTATTTAGATTAAAAACATTAAGTGAACATTCCATAAAAGCCATAAAAAATAAATTTGAAAAAGAAGTTCCAACTATGGTATTTAGTATGGGAATGGGTATTATAGATATAGTTGATACTATTTTATTAACATCATCTGGTATAGAAAATTCTTGTTCTCTTAGAGATTGCTTGGAATGCGGTATAAGTAACTCTTCACCTTTAAGCAAATTGCAAAAGCATGGCGATGTTACTGTAATAGCAGACTATGAATCATCTTTGAGATTATCTAGTCAAACCGTATCTATGAGAATAAAACAAAATTAAATATTATTTTAATAAGGAGACATATACAAATGAGAATAATTATAACTAATGAAAGCGTTTATGAATGGGCAGCATATTATACTGTAAAATGTATATTAGATTATTCTGATAGAAAAAAGCCTTTTGTATTATCTTTTCCATTGAGGTATGTAGATAAATCTTATTATGAAAAATTATTATCTTTTTATAATGATAATATAGTATCGTTTAAAAATATACATATAGTCTCTTCTGGCGAATATATAGATTCTGATATATCTCAAAAATATTTGGAAGAAAATTTTCTTAAATATATAGATATACCTAAGGAAAATGTTCATCTATTTAATAGTAAAGTTACAGATAGAAAAAAAGAAGCTAAGAGAATGTCAAACATAATTAAAAAACTTGGAAATATAACTTTACTTATAGATAATTTAGCAGAAGATGGAAGTTTTTTACTTAACACTCCAAGCTCATCATTAGAAGGAAGTGTGAGAGATAAAAAGATAAGTGAGATAATTAGAAGCTATGAGGCAAAAAAATTCAATATGCCTGTAGAGATGTTTCCAAGGGAAGGATTTACTCTTGGATTTGAAGAGGCTTTTAATGCAAGATATATACTTGTTATGGCTAATGGTTATGATGTATCTGATGCATTGTCTCATTGTGTTGAGGGAGCAATAAGCCAATTCTACCCTACTTCTGTTTTACAAGAACATAAAAAACTTATAATTGTAGCCGATGAAGAATCAAGCAGTGATTTAAAAGTAAAAACTTATAAATATGCTAAGAGTTTAGAGAGTAAAAGTCTTCACCCTAAAGAACTTATTAAAGGACTTTATAAATCTTATTATGCTCTTACAAACATTAGAATATTTGACGGAGAGAAGTTTATAGATGGGCATTGTATAGTAATAGAAAATAATATTATTAAGAGTGTAGAGAAAGAAATAGATGTTGATGCTGTAATTACAAGAATAGATTTAGGAGGAAAAATAGTAGCTCCAGGATATATAGATTTGCAAGTTAATGGCATAGGAGGCTATGATATTAATGCTACTCCAACAGTTGAAACATTAAAAAATATGAATGAAGTTTGCCAAAGATATGGATGTACTTCTTATTTGCCTACAGTAATTACAAACGGCGATGAATATATGTTAAAGATTATAGATTTATTTAATAGAATAGAAGATTTGTCTGTTATAGGTGTACTTGGCATACATTTTGAAGGTCCTTATATATCTCATGAAAAACGAGGTATTCATAATGATAAGTTTATAAGAGAAACAGATATGAACATGATAAAAAAAATTAATGCTTCGAAATGTGTTATGGTAACATTGGCGCCAGAAATGGTAGATGGTAAAGCAATTGAGGCATTTGCTAAGGCTGGTAAAGTAGTATCTGTAGGACATACTAATGGCACTTATAATGAAATAAAAGAAAAAATACCTTATGGAATAACTTTTGCTACGCACTTATTTAATGCTATGCGTCCTTGGGGTTCGAGAGAACCGGGAGCGGTGGGAGCTGTGCTTGAAACTAAGGATATGTATGCTGGTTTAATATGCGATGGGGTGCATTGTGATTTTGCTTCTGTAGAGCTTGCTTACAAATTAAAGACAGGGCATATTTGTATTGTAACTGATGCCATAGCTCCTGCTGCTGCTCCAGAGATAAAAGAATATATTTGGGCTGGTAAAAAGATACATAGAGACGGAAATAGGCTTATAGATGATAATGGTACTTTGGGAGGGGCTTCTATTACTATGAGTCAGTCTGTAAGAAATGTTGTTAATCAGGTGGGTGCTACAGTTGAAGAGGCTTTAAAGATGGCTTCACTTTATCCTGCTAAGGTTATGGGTATAGATGATAAATATGGAAGGATAAAAGAGGGGTATATTGCTGATTTAGTTATATTAGATGAGAAGTTAGTTGTAAAAGGTGTTGTATTTAAGGGTAATTATAAAGAGTATCATTATGACTATGAATGGGAAAGTAATGCATAAAGGAAAAATATAATAGATGCAAGAGTATATATATAAAAGGCTCTCTGATATATTTTATAAACAGGATTTTTTAAATTTCATAGATTGCAAATTAGAAGAGGCAAATGTTGGAAGAGTTGTAATATCTTTAGAAAACAAAAAAGAGTTCTCTCAGGCTTTAGGATTTATGCATGGGGGTATGGTTGCTTCAATGCTTGACACTGCTTCTGGATTTGCTGCTTTAAGTGTTCTTGAAGATGGTAAGCATGTTGTAACATCTGATTTAAAAATTAATTATCTTCGCCCTGTTATATGTAAAAAAGTAAAATGTATTGGTGAAGTTTTGAAGGCAGGAAAAACTTTAATAGTTGTTGAGGCTAGTGTTTTAGATGATGAAAATAAAATATTAGCTAAAATGCTTGGCACTATGGTAGTAGTTCCAAATAGTTATAATAATAAAGGAGATATAAAATGATAGGCTTTATTGGTGCGGGTGCTATGGGATTAGCTCTAATAGAAGGTTTTATTAAAGCTGGTATTAATAAAAATAATATAATAGCAAGCGTAAAGACAAAAGAAAAAAAAGAACAAATAGAAAAAAATATTGAAATAAAAACATTCAATAATAATAAAAAAATAGCAGAAGAAGCAGATATTTTATTTATAGCTGTTAAGCCTTATATGGTTAAGGATATTGCTAAAGAGATAGAAAATAATATAAAAAAAGATACTACAATAGTAAGTGTTGCAGCTTCAGTATCTGTTTCTGAATTAAAACAATTATTTAATACAGAAAACATTATTAGAATAATGCCGAATACTCCTGTAAAAACTTGTAATGGTTTTATATCTATTGTGGAGTCTCAGAATAAAATACTTGAAGCGGCTATAGTTGAACTTTTAAGCAAAGTTTCGATGGTAAAAATAATAGCAGAAGATAAAATACATGCTTATAATGCCATGGCAGGATGCTCACCTGCTTTTATGTATATATTAATAGAGGCTATGAGCGATGCTGGAGTGTTAATGGGAATAGACAGAAAAAGTGCTATAGAGATTGCAAGTCAGGTATTTAAAGGTGCTGGTTCTATGGTTTTAGAATCTAAGAAACATCCTGCAGAATTAAAAGATAATGTTTGTACTCCTGCTGGTATCACTATAAAAGGAGTTGAGCTATTAGAACAAAAATCTGTAAGGAGTGGTATGATAGAAGCTTTAATAGCAACTTATCAGAAATCGATAGACAGTGAGAAGAAATAATTGATAAAAAATAATATTTACACTTTTTATGAAATATTGTTATATTTATTGTGTAAAAATCTATTTGACTTTTTTTATTGTATAATTATAATATAAATTAAGATTATTAAGGAGCATTTATATGCCTAAGAAAACTATATTAGTGCTTGATGATGAAAAAAGCATTAGAACACTTTTCGAAGAAGAGTTTAGAGATGAGGGATATAATGTAGTATCCACAGATAGCGGCGAAGAAGCCTTGGAAATGATTAATAAAGATAATCCACATATAGATTTAATAACATTAGATATAAAAATGCCTAAAATGGACGGATTAGACTTCCTTGGAAAGGTGCGTGAAAATCATAGAGAATTACCTATTATAATATGTACGGCTTATAATAATTATAGACATGAGTTTCAAGTATGGAATGCAGATGGATATATATTAAAATCTGGTAATCTCACAGAAATTAAAGATAAAATAAAAAGGCTAATAGGATAATGCCTCATATAAGAAAAGACCCTATCACTAAACAATCTGTTATTATAGCTTCTGAAAGAATGGGCAGACCAAGTGATTATATTAATATTGAAGAAAATTATAATGTAGTAACTTCTGAAGCTACTTGTCCGTTTTGTAAAGGGAATGAAGATAAAACACCGGAACATTCTACCATTATTTTTAATGATAAAAAAGAATGGATGGTAAGAATAGTACCAAATAAATACCCTATAATTGCACAAAGTAATCCTAATGAGCTGCCTAATAAAAATGATTTATTTGAAGCTGATATTTGTAAAGGATTTCATGATGTTATTATAGAAAACCCTAATCATAATTTTAATTATTATAATGCTACTGAAAAAGATTTACTCTTTATATTTGAAGCTATAATAATGAGATTACAAGAGCTATCTAAAGAAAAAGACATGCTATATAGTTTGCTTTTTAAAAACTTTGGAAGAGAGGCAGGAGCTAGTTTAATACACTCACATGCTCAGATGATGACTACTCCTTTTATACCTATTCAAATAATGGAAGAAATATATGGTTCTTTAGAATATTATAATGAAAATAATAAATGTGTTTATTGCAGTATGATAGAAGAAGAAAAAAAAATTAATGAAAGAGTGATATGCGAAAATGATGAGTTTATAGCTATATCCCCTTTCGCTTCAAAATCTCCATATCAAATTTATATATTGCCAAAAAAACATTCAGACAGTATAGTATATTCTGAAGACTGCATATCACAATTTGCAAGTATTGTTAAAGATGTATTTAACAGAATTAATAAAGTGCTTGGAGAAATTAGTTTTAATTATGTGCTTCATACACTTACGCCTGCATTAGAAAAAAAATACTCTCATTCAAGTCATTGGTTTTTGGACATAATGCCTAAAATGAGCAAGCTTGCAGGATATGAGCTTGGAAGCGGTGTTTTTATAAACTCAATTACACCAGAAGATGCTACAAAAGATTTAAAAAATGCTCTATAAAAAATTATTTTAAAAGTAAAGATATCCAATCATTCTTCTGCTTTCTATCCAATATATTTAAATTATTTTGTTTTATAGCTTCATTCATAAAGCTCTCTTTTTCTGCTAGTATTCCAGATAATATTAAATGTCCATTCTCTTTTAGTATTTTTTTCAAATCAGGCAATATCTCTATCAATATATCTGTTTCAATATTTGCTATTACTAAATCATATTGAAAATTACTTAAACTCTCAGCACTTCCTAAAAATACATTATTTAATTTTATATTATTATATTTAGCATTATCTAAAGTACAATTAACAGCATCATTATCTATATCTACAGAGGTAATATTTTTAGCACCTAATTTATAACAAAATAAAGAAAGTATACCGCTGCCGCATCCAATATCAGCTATCGTTTTAGAAGAAATATTATTATTTTTAGAGTAGTCATTAATCATATCTAAAGCTAAAGATGTTGTTTCATGAGTGCCTGTACCAAAAGCATATTGCTTAGCTATATATAATGCATCTTCGTTATTATTCTCATCTTTTAAATTTGGTATTATAGTTATTTCCCCAACTTTAAAAGGTTTTAAAAACGCCATATATGATGTTAAATATTCATCTGAGTTTAGCTCTTTTACCTCATAATCATATTCTGCTATATCATCAATATTTTCTTTTATTATATTTAAATTGTTTTCTAACTTTTCTTGGTTTTCATTATATATATTAACTATAGCAATATTATTGTTGTTTATAGGAAACTCTATATTGTATCCTAATATATCTAGTTCGCCGCTTTCTATAGTAGCTTCTATTATGTCTTCAAAACCTATAGTTATATTTATTGAAAGTGAATACATTCTCATACTTATTAATTTCCTAATTTCTTTATTAATTTATTTATATCTTCTATTTTTGTCTCTACATCATTTTTATATTTAACAACGAAAGCATTATCTTTAGCAGTTCCTCTTATAGCTTTAAAATCTTCTTCCATTACAGTTTTATCATCTATTCCGCAGCTAACCATTTTTGCTAAATCATATTCCTTTTTAACATCTCTATAAAATATTTCATAAGAAGTAGTAAGAAGGGATAAATGCTCCTTTAACATTTTTAATATAACATCTATATTAATAGTACTTATATTATATCTTTTTTTAATCATATTAATAACCCAAGATTTTTCATCTATGCTGTAATCATTGTATAATTTTTCAAAAGCTTTTATCAAATCTTGAACATTATTAATATTATTATTTTCTATATCTAATATAATATTATCTAATTTCTCTTTTGCACATATAAGCCCTCCAACATCAACCCAAGTTTCATAAAATTTACATTGTTTTATATTATTAAAAATATCCTCTATTTTATCATAATCTTTTATATATTCAAGAAGTTTGTTATGTAAATATAAATCTATTGCAATAGAATATCTGTTTGAATATTTATTTAGAGATGAGGTTTTAATAATCATATTCTTAAATTTTATATATTCTACTTTATCATTAACAATTTCTTTTTTCATATTATTTAATATTTCTTCCGCCTTAATCATTTTAGATACAGTATAAGGACTAAATACATCAAATATAATTAAATCTTTTTTATCCCCTACTCTTCTATCTCTTTCTTTCCATTTCTTTTCATCTCTTGAAAGCCCAACACCAAATAAATTTAAAGCGGGAATAAGTCTTGTTTGATGGTACCCATGTTCTGTAATATATGAAAAAGGGAAATCAGAAGTATCAACATTATCATAATGAGAACCAATAACTGTAGAAAAAGCACCAATATGTGAAGGCCATAATATATATGAATTACTTCCTGTTTTACAGCCTCTCTCCATAAATCCATGATGGTAAGGTCCAAGTTTGTACATGTGATTGCTTTGATTAGTGCCGCTTCCAGCGTTAAAAAAAGAAAAATGGCTAGCTATTAAAAGTGTAGCTTTATGATGTGTAACTGTATATGGACCTGCAAATATAGAAAACATCTCTCCATGTTCTCCTTCACAGTTTGCAAATAGTAAAGAATCCTCGCAAGAAAATTGTCTCCCTAATTTAACGCCCTCTCCAATAAATGCTTTTTTTATAACAGTGCCATCAACTATATGGGCACCTTTTAACACTATAGAATCTTTTAATATTACAGACGTACCTATATATGATGGGCATTCTTTTGTACTTATTATTGTTGTGTTATTTATTTCATCTGTGTTTTCTACTTTGGCATAAGGGTCTATAAGAGAATTTTTTATTATCCTCGCATTAATTATTTGAGCATGTCTTTTGATTTTTCCAAATTTCTTAGTTTTGCTTTTAGTATAAGCATCTACTATTTTATTTATATTATCACGCATTAATTTTTTATGCCTATACATTGCAACTACGTATGCTATATGTGAGTTTAATCTATAAAATATTTTTACGCTTCTTCCATCTCCTTCCATAATAGGAGAGGTTTCTACTCCATTTCCAAAACTGCTCTCTCCTTCCATATATATAGCTCCAGCATTCTCTATTATAACCCCATTTTGTATTTTATAATTTGCAATAAAGCGTCCTATGTTGTTTATATAAACATTTCCATTTATAAATACATTTATTAAGGTAGCTCTATTTATTGATGCTGGTACTTTTAATTTATTATAATACATCACAGTTCCATTAAGCTCATTAATTTTTACTTTCCCATGAAAACTAACATCTTTTATTCTACTTAAATCAACATTCTTTATTAATATTTTATCCCAGCTTTGAGATATGCAGCCTTGACTTTTTAAAAAATCAATTTCATTTTCTTTTAATTTTCTAAACTCTTTATCTTCTTTAATAAAACAATAACTCATAATTATATCCTTGTTTTAAAATACAATTTTATATCTATGCAAAAAAATGAAAAATTATGCTTATTATATATTTATTTAAAATAATTGTAAATATTATGTTTACCAATATTTTTTTATTACCTGCCATATTAGCTTTTTTGTTTTATTTTCAATTTCTGTTTTAACCTTTTATAATACTAAACCAAAAAAGTATCCCCCCACAAAGTAATTATTAGATTACAAATTTATTTCCCGCACGTTTAACAAATTCATAAATATAATTAAAATTGTATTTTCAGTTAATTTATATTTGATAGATTACCTTAACGTGCGGTATATAAAAGCTATAATTAAATTTTTATTTTTTATACAATAATAAATTTTTAATTTATACTAATATATTGCAATACAAAAATATAATAAAACTCCTTGACAATACTATATCTTTTATATATCATAGCTTATTAAATGTTTTTATCTAATAACTATTATTTAATCGTATATACAAAAAAGGAAACAGTATAATTATGAAATCAGTAAAAAGCGAAATAAAATACCCTATTATATTTATAATACTTTCCATACTTTTTTTTGCAAGCAATTTAACATTTTCTTATCTTCAAATGGGAGATGTCATTCTCTGGGACATAAAAAATGTTAAAGATGCAATATTAAATGGAAATCTATATTTTTGGAATAATGCTTATTTTACAATATCAGCACCTTCAACTGTGCCTATACACCCAAAATCTTTATTAATAGCTATTTTACCATATAAAATATACCCTCAAGTTACAATTATTCTCCATATAGCTATAATGGGTTATGGTTTATTTTTATTTTTAAGAGAAAAGAAATTATCAATAAATGCTTCTATGTTTGGAGCAATTGCTTTAATGTTTTCTAATGCAATATTTACTCTCATACTTCCTGGACATTTAGGTAAATTTGAAACTTATTGCTATTTTCCTTTGGTTTTATATTTCTTATCAAAAGCAATGAATACTGAAAAGTGGAGAGATTTCTTTTTTACTGGTGCTTTTTTAGGTATAGCATTTTTGGGAGGTGCTTTGGACGTAGCAATGTATTTTGCTTTATTTCTCTCTTGTTATTTTTTATATTTATTATACAGCAAGAAAAACAATCTAAAATTATCTGGCTTTATAAAAACTAATATTAAAAAAATAATATTGTTGTGTGTAAAGTTTGCATTAGTTGCAATATTTTCTTTTCTAATGTCTATACAAGTTATAATGGTTACAAAAAACACTCAAGACATGGGAGCTGCTGGAGTGCAAAATAAACAAGACTTATGGAATTGGGCTACAAGATGGTCTTATCCGCCAGAGGAAGTATTAGGATTTTTTGTACCAGGTCTTTTTGGATACTATTCTGGAAGTGAAACTCATCCATATTGGGGAAGAATAGCTAATATGGAAGGAGAACCGAAAACTTCAAACTTCTCTCTTACCGCTGTAAACATTGGATATATAACTTTTTTATTTATAATATTTGCATTGTTTATAAGCAAAAAGAAATACAGTGAAAAATATTTTTGGATAGGTACTGCTTTATTCTTTTTAATAGCAAGCTTTGGAAGATATTTGCCTATCATATACGGAGCATTGTTTCAAATACCAATATTTAGAGATGCAAGAAACCCTAATAAATTTATAGAAATTATACCTATACCATTTGCAATACTTTCAGCATTTGCTGCAGATTATATATTCAAAGCAATAGAAGCAAAAAAAGAAGATAAACTGCTTAAATACTTAGAAGATGAATATAGAGGAGTAAGCATAGCACAAAAAATAATGTATGCTATATTAATTTTGTCTGTTGTATTTGCTGTTATCACTATACTATTAAATGGCTTTATACAAAACGCATTCCTCACTGACTGGCAAGACAAATCTGCATTAATAGCAAAAAATATATCAATGTCTTTTGTAAGATTAGTTTTAATATCATCTGTAACAACTCTTTTAATGATTAATTCTATTTCTTTAAAAGAGATAACATTAAAAGATAAATATTTATTGGCAGCTCCTTTAATAATATTTATTTTACTTTCAGTTTATGATACAGGTAAAATAAGCATATTAATAATAGGCACAATAATAACTTTTTTATATATCATAATAGCAAATAAAGAAAAATTATACTATAAATATTTACCTTATGCTTTTATGGCCATACTATTTTTAGACTTAATGCAAACAGCAAATATATTTATAGTAAAATCAAATATAGATAAAATGTATGAAGGCACTCCAATCACAGAGCATATATTAAAACAAAAAGGCAATGAAACTACAATGCCTATACTTATTCCTTATCTATATAGATACACAACGCACACAATGCCATATTACAATATTCCGCTAACAGAACCTCCAGCAGCAAGCAGATTAAGCAAAGAAATAACAGATATGTTTTCAGCATTTAGAATTAATGATTATGTAGGATATGAACCAAGATTAATGGATTTGCTCGGAGTAAGATATATATTAAGCCCTACATATTTAGATAACTCTATGATTGCTAATGATATTACTAAAATAACAGAGTATCAGGATTCTTTTTCTGCTGCTGTATTATACGAACTTAATGGATATAGAAATAAATATGAGTTTGTAAATAGCATATATAATGCAAAAGATTTTAATGACGGTCTTGGAAGAATGAAGATACCTAATTTTAATTTAGCAAAAGAGGCTATTATAACAGACAATTCTAATAATATAGTTTTGAATGTGAGCAACTCTATAAACAAAGTAGAAATGCTTGAATACAGCAACAACAAAGTAGTATTTAATGTTCAAACACCTGATGCTGGTGTATTGGTATTAAAAGAGAGATATAGCCCTGATTGGACTGTAAGCATCAATGGAGAAAAAAAAGAATTGCTTAAGGCTAATTTATTATTTAGAGGGGTATATGTTGAAGCTGGAGATAACAATATTATATTTGAGTTTATGCCTACAATGAAATATGCATACACTACAATAATTTGTTGGATAGTATTAATTATAGTTACTATAATATCTATAATATTCAAAAAGAAAAATATTGTAAATGAAAAATAAACTTATAAAATATAAAATAACACTATTTATAATGGCTTCATTATTTTTATTTTGCTTTATAATGATGAATTATATTAATATCACTAATATAATAAAATACAAAAAAGGAGACATTATAAAAGTTCAAGCAAATATTGAAAATGAAAGCTATTATGAATATGGACTTATAAAAAAGAAATATCCATACTTAGTTTATAGCTTCGTTTACAATGATAAAAAAATTATAATAAGCAATATGTTAAGCGATTATTCTCTTACAAATAAAAAAGTTATAACAATATATTATGATAAAATAAATGGTAGAGAAGTTATGCTTCCATCTATAAAAAGTTTTATATTGCCTTTTATTTTATTTGTTTTGGGAATGATTATTATGGTATATGCTATAAAGTTAAATAGAATATACTAATATTTGATTATTCATAGAAGCAATAAATACTATTTGCAAAAAGATAGAAAAAATAATAAAATACTATAGTTAATACAATATATTAGTAGGTGTTTATGAAAAAGAAGATTATTATCCTTGTCATACTTTTTGAATTAATTATTATAATAATGACTTCTGGACTAGGAGCTCAGAGGAAATCAGAAATACCAGATATTGTATCAAAAAACAAAATAAATTACGGTAGTGCATTAAAACTATATAATGAAAAGCAATACAAAAAAGCATACGCACAATTTACAAATCTAATAAACAGCAGCAATGATTTATTAATAAGAGATTATATTATATATTATGGAGCAAAAAGTGCATTAAATACTAATATGTATGATGAAGCGATAGATTTATATTCTAAACTTATGGAAGAATATCCAAGATCATCATTATACCCTTTTGCTGAACAATATAAAGCATTAGCAGAGTTTTATAAAGATGATTATCCTATAAGTAATTTTTTTAATAGCAATAAGCAAAAATGGATAAAAGAATTCGTTGGTCTAAATGCAATGCGAGAAACTGATGATACAAATAAATCCAAATTAATAGCATTAGAGTTAACTAAAAAATATATAAACAGAGAAGCTTTAATATATTTGAATAATAATTTTGAAGAAGAGATATATAAGTTTAATAATGATGTGAAATATAAATCAGCAGTAGAATTATATGATGCTGGATATAGAACTGCTGCTTTAAAATATTTTGATAATCTTATAGAGCTTAATGCCTACAAAAACAATTCAATATATTATAAAGCAAGAATAAACCAATTAGCAGGAAATAGAGAAAGTGCTTCTACATTATTTAATGAATACCTTGCCAATACTAACAATAGAGAATATAGAAAGTTAGCGATTTACTGGAATGCTAATAATTATGAAAGATTAAAGAATTATACTAAAGCAAGAGAATTGTATAATACTTTTTTAAGAAATTATCCAAAAGATAGCTATGTGCCAAGAATTTATAATAGTTTTATTAATGCAAGCCTAAACAGCAATAATTTACCAGAAGCTAAAAAATATTTAACAAACACATTAAAAAACTTTCATAATAATAGATATACAGAACTTTCATTAAAAAGCTATTTAAGAAAGGCATTAAAATTAAAAAATAAAACAGAAACATATTATGCTATTAGTGAATTAGACAAAATATATCCAAAATACAGACATGACTTTGTATTATCATGGTATATGTGGGCTGCTGAAGAATTGGGTGATACAGAAACAAGAGATAAGTACATAATGAAAAGTCTGCTTGAAAGCAAAAATCCATTTTATGTAAAAGGGGCTTTAAGTTTAGCAACTGATGAAATGGTAAATTATGTTTCTCAAAGCAACACTTACTACTTAAATGAAGCTAAAAAATATTATGCTGATTCAAATTATACAAAAACTATGCAAATGCTTGATAAAATGCAGTTTATAGATTATATAGTAACAAAAAAAGAAGATAACTTAGTAAAAGAAGCAAGGGCTATAGCTAAAGAAATATTTATGCAAAACAAATTTGTTCAGGACTTTTATTCTAACAAAAAAGAAAATGAAATATTTAATGAATTATCTTTACAAACAAGAGAGGAAGTAAATAAACCTATATTATTATATTATTATGGGGACATGGATAATGCATACAGAGAGTTTAATGGTATTTATCAAAAAACGCAGGTCACTTATCCTTTATTTTATTATGCAGAAAAAATATATAAGTCATCATTAAATACAAAAAGATTTATGCAGATTTGTGCTAACATAGGAAAATATTTTGGATATAATTATTATGACAATGTAGATTTACTTCCAGATGAGTTTAGAAAGTACGTTTATCCAAGATATTTTGATGAATATGTTGTACCTGAGGCAAAATATTATAAAATAGAGCCCAATTTTGTATATTCTATAATGAGAGAAGAGAGTTTATTTGATGTAAAGGCAAGGTCTTATGTTGGAGCAATGGGACTTATGCAATTAATGCCTACAACTGCTGCTGCTGAAAATAAAAAAGCAAGATACAGATATAACCCTCTAAACCTAACAGATGCCAAACAAAACATTAATATTGGTATATCTCATTTAAGCTGGTTATTCCAAAGTCAAAATGCCAGCAATTATGCCTTAGTTGCTGCTAGCTATAATGCTGGTTCTGGAAGAGGAAACAGGTGGAAAAAAGAATACGGCACAAACAATATGTATCGTACTGCAAGATTTATAGATATAGAAGAGACAGAGTTCTATGTTGAAAGAGTAATGAAAAGTTATGAATATTATAGCAGATATTATAAAAATTAATTAATATTTTATACTATCTTTATAATATTTAACTCCTTTATATGGAGCTCTTAACTCATAATTTATAATATTATTGTACCAATCAACATAATCAAAATTTTCAACTTCTGACATAATAGAATGCTTTTCTTCTGTATGTATATCGTATTTATTAAACATCATAGCAATAGTTTGAAGTATATAATAAGCAAATATATCATTTAAAGTTTTGCTGTCAATTTTTACAACACCTCTTTGTGATGAAAAAACTTTATTATTAGAAAGAAAAGGATAAGTACTAATTACAGCTAAGGATTTTGTGTTTTCAATATTTTTATTTTCAAGCACTAATCTATCAATAATTCCGCCCTCAGATATAGCTTTAGCATTAGCTCCTTTATAGTTTGCAGTGATTGGCATATTTATTATTAGAAGATGCGAATCTATTTTAGAATCCTTTAACGCACTTCCTATAACTCTCCAATACTGTGCCGTATACATAGCTACAATATCTTCTCTAAGTAATTTTTTACCGTTTGGTAATGGTGTATTCCAAAGTGTTAATATATTTTGTTTAAAAGTTGGTGCTATATTTGAGGCTAATTCTTCTAATGAAGCTTTGGAACTATCATAATCGAATAAAGTATTTAGACTGCTATAAGTTTCATTAGAAAGAGAATAATAAAGAATATTTTTTGCTAAAATATCATTACTTGTTTTTTTTATATCTATATAATCTCTTTTAAAAAGCTCAATATTATTATTTAAAAGCTTTATATTATTTTTATAAAAATCTTCAGCATTAATTCCCTCTTTTAATACATACTTTATTTTATACCCTAATAAATCGTAAGTTAATAATGGAAGTTTGGCATTAAAAATATAGAAAAAATCAGATGGATTTAATGCTGCTATACTACTATCTTTAATATAAGTAATATTGACAACATATATTTTATTTTTATTTAACGGTTTTATAGTTTTATTACAAGAGAAAAGTATAAACATTAGATATAATGTAAGCAAAAATATTTTATTCATAAATAAAAATCACTCATACATAGAACCGCTTACACCATACGCTTCTATTCTTTCTGTATCTATATAGTACCTAATTTCCCTTCCTCTAACAATACTTTTTTCTTGTGATAGATATGGATTTTCTCCCCATAATCTTAAATATTTAGCTTTATCAAAATATGTAGCCCAAGCACTTTTAGAGTTCATATCCTTCATCTCAACATGAACATTACCATTAGCTCTTAACTTTTCATCATCATTAAATATCTGCATAGTAACCGAAGTTATTTTCATACTTCTATTTTCTAAATAAGCATGCGGAGCTCCGCTAATAGTAGCTACCTTAGTATCCGGATCAAGATGAAGCAAGTCACCTTCTAACGAAATACTTTCATCATAATCTACCATAACAACATCATTATGAAATATGATATCTCTAAACTTCTCATCTCTTTTATATTCTATCCACTCACCAAAAGATATTATTCCCCTATCTGGTATTCTAACTGAAGGTTCTTGATACATATATATATGTTCATTATCCATATCATATATAATGTATCCGCCTCTAAGTATCATATTCTCTTCAAAAAAATAAGCATTAACATTCCCATAAGCATACAAATATCTATTAGTTTGATTTACCCCGCCTTTTTCATCTAAAAAAAGCCTGTCTGCCGTTACAATATTATAATTACTAACTTTACTATTTTTATTAGTATCATCACTTTGAACATAATCATTTGTTTGAAGTATATATATTTTACTTCTTCCCATCACATTTGCCGTAGAAGTTTTAGCATTATACTCTAATATCTCGCCTTCTATTCTATCACTGCCCTGATATAGTCTTGGATTTCCTTTTAATATGGAAATCTGTGTATCCATATCATATATTAACTCATCAGAATATCCATCTGTTCTTCTATCATTTTCTTTATCTATATGTGTAAGATGGACATTACTTATGGCTTTTGCCAAAGGTGTATTAAAATCTCTCTCCATGAGAGTGCTTTTTATAGTCATATTATTTGTAGAAGAGCGAAGGATTGGATTATTTCTAACGTATGCATATCTGGTTTTAGCATTATAACTTGCATATCCTGCATCTATTGTAGAGCCATTGGTTTTACTTAAAAGTCTAACCTTTCCTGTAAATGTAGCAAGCTCTGTTTCTTTGTAGAAAGTCATCTTATAGCTTGTTATTAAAGCTGATTTATCTTCTAATCTTGAATTACCTGTATATTGAAAGACTTGATTTTTATTGTCGTAGGTAAATTTATCGGCACTTCTTTGGGACTGAGGCATTAATGGAGATATTAAAACAAATAAAATTATTAATGAATAAAAAAGCTTATTCTTCAGCAATTTGCACTCCTATAGCATTACCCTCATCTTTTTCATTATATACAGTTATATTTTCCATAGCAACATCCCCTTCCATACTGCTTCCAGTAAGCCAACTTCCATCTTCCTGCTCTACTCTAATTGGTACAGGGCTTTTAAAATGTCTTTTCTCATGATCATACTGTACATACTCAGTATATAAAGTGCTATTATTAGAAGCTTTTGCAACCACATTAGTAAATATTTCTGTATATAAAGTATTTTTATTTATTTTAGCAAACTCGCCTGACACTTTAGCAGCAATAGTGCCATCAGCATCATAAGTATAATTACGCGAATCATATAACTCTATTAAAGCTCTGCTATCATAAAATTTAGCATTAGTTGCAAACATATCCATTTGCTTAAAATTTGTAATATAGCTTTCTCTTTTAAAACCATAAAATTCCATCTCAGGAGGACGCTCAAAATTATCGTCGCCAATACCTTGACCTATTTTACTAAAATCAGTACAAGAGATTAAAGAAAATATTATTATACTAAAAAGAAGAAAAATCTTTAATAATTCTTTCATAATCCCCCCTCGCTTTTAATATCATATTTATGGCAAGCCTCACAGCCCCTTTTCCACCTTCCTTATTCAATACTATATTAACATTTTTTTTCACTTCATCAATAGCATTTTTTGGTGCAAAAGAAAATCCAACATATTTTATTGGCGCTAAATCTATGACATCATCACCCATATAGGCAACTTCCTCACTTTTTAAACCATATTTTTCTATTAATGTCAAAAGAGCAGGAATTTTATATTCTTCTCCCTGTATCAAATCTTCAAAGCCATGTATTTTAAATTTATCAAATCTTTTTTTCACGCAAGCAGCCTTACTTCCAGTAATAATAGCAATTTTAATCCCAGATTTTAATGCCATCACTATCCCCATACCATCTAAAGTATTGAAAAATTTAGTCTCTATTCCATTATCATCAAATATAAGTTTTCCATCAGTCATAACGCCGTCTACATCAAAGACAAATAATTTGATTTTTTTTAGTTTTTTAAGATTAAGATAGTAAGAAAAAAAAAGCTTTAAATTCATGATTGTAATATAATTGGGGCTTACAGGACTCGAACCTGCCCACCCGGTTTAGGAAACCAGTGCTCTATCCTGATGAGCTAAAGCCCCTTGTTTAAGGAAGCTAAAACTAAATCGGAGAGTGTGGGACTCGAACCCACATGGGTGTTAGCCCGGCGGTTTTCAAGACCGCTGCTCTACCAATTGAACGAACTCTCCAAAAATTAAATATGTGATACATTATAACATATAAAAAATAAATTTCAAGTTTTTATTATAAAAAAATTAGAAATCTATACACCGTTCCAAGAAGCAGCATTATTTTGATAAGCCCACTGATAAGTATTGTTTGCCCCTATCAAAACTTTTGCCAAAGCTGTACCATCATAAAATATATAAAGACCATTAACTAAATACGGAGCATCATTATCAAAACCATTCATATTAGTAACAACAACTACATTATTAAAATTAGTCTGATATCCAAAATACTGTACTTTCCATGCACCTGAAACATTAATCATATTACCATTAATTGTAGCAACAGTTCCAGCACCTGTAACATTTATATTATTGGCAGCGTCAATAGTTCCTGTGCCCTCCGGTCTTGGTATCACTGGTACCGCTGTGTTAATCTTTGTCTCAATATATTTTTCTTCTATAAGTTCATTTGTGCCGTATGCTGTTACTGTTATAAAATATTTTGTGCCGTTTACAAAATTATAATTTGGAATCTCTATTGTAAAGTTAGTACGGGTATGATTTGTACCCTTTATAGTAGGAAGTGCTTGGGTTGTAGCATCTTTTATGGCATCATCTGGCTGATTCATATTTTCTGAAGTTTTGGCATATATATTAAATCCTGCAAAATCTGATGCTAATATTCCTGACCAAAAAGATATACTCACCTTACTATCTCCAGGTATAGCTTTTATTTCATAAGGCATATTATATTCATCTATTATAGTAACAAGCTCTTCGGCACAGGAACTGAAAAATATAGTAAATAGAATAAGCAAAAATATTTTCTTCATCTTTAATAACTTAATATGTCGGCACTAATCTGATAACAGTAATCTGCTACTATACTATTAACACCGTTAACACTCCTTACAAATATCTTGGCATAATAATTTGCATTATTTTTATTAATCTTTATTAAATATAATCTATCAGCAATAACCTCCAAACTCTCTGTAGTATATCCTTCAGTTGGAGGAACTACAACATCATAAAGAGAAGTACCAGCCACTCGCTGCACAGACCATGTTTCATTTGCTGCTTGAGGACTAGAAAAATAAAGCTTATTATTATTTAATGTCAAATTGGCTAAATTACCCTCTGAAAAAACTATAGTAGTATTAGCTGTGACAGTTTGATTTAATGCTTCTGGCCTTGGTGTCGCCATCTTTACATAATTATCATAATAATAATAACTTTCATTTTGAGGCGTTATTTGATAAGAACTCACCCACACATATATAGGTATGCCGTTTCTTATCTCAGTTTCTGGAAGAAGTGAAATTTCTGTAATATTACTTCCTGTATAATAAATATTTTTTTCTATCGTAAAAGTAAATGTTTGCAAAGTTGTGCTTCTTGTACTTACTATAGTAGGAATTGTTTTTTGCTGGCTATAAACTCTATATATCCTCGGATTAACACTGTCTCCAAAATATATATTGTATCCGCTAAACGCTGGTTCATTATTTTGTGCCTGAAACTCTATAACTATTTTTTTATCCATGGGAGTAATCTTTGTTATAAAGGGCTGATTCATCTCTTGTGTAATGCTGGTAATATCCGGAAGTCCGCAAGAAACAAAAATAATTAAAAATAAAACATACACAATAACTTTAACAAAATAATTCATAATATGATTGTATAATTAATACAAAATAATATCAATATAAAACTTAAAAACAATTTTTTATAAGCATAAATATTTTTATATTCAAGTTTTTTAATCCATCATTATCATATATATAGCTATTATTATAAATGTATTGACTTTTTTAATCAAAAAATATATATTGAAATTATATTAATAATTGGAGATGTATTATGTTAAGAAGAATTGTGTTATCTGTTATTCTTGCATTAGCAGTAATAACAACTATTCCTACTAAAGCACAAGCAGCTTATGCTGATGGAGCTGCTATTGGTGCTGCATTTGTAGGAGGATTTCCTGCTCAAGCTTCTTTAGGCTTAACTGGACAATTTGATGGCGTTCCTTTAATGTTTGGATTAACAGGAAGAATATTGTTTACTGATAATTATCAGTATTTTGGTATTGGATTTACTATGGATTGGTGGGGCTTGAAAATTCCTTTATTACAGGATTCAGTTGGTATTCATTTCTATTTAGGTCCTGGTTTGGGATTAAGTGCTGACTTTGGAAGCAAATATTGGAATATTAATGCTGCTTTAAGAGTACCTATAGGTTTCTCTTTTATATTTGCTAAAGACTGGGAAGTATTTGTGGAAGTAGCTCCTAGTATAAATGCTCTTAGTATTGGCAGCGGCGGATTTAGACTATTAGGATTATATATAGGCGATGGCGGAAGCGGTTGGGCTCCTGATGCATTCTTCGGATTTGCTGGTCAATTAGGATTCAGATACTGGTTCTAATATTTAAATTTGCTAAAAATTACGGCTTAATCTTTTTATTTAAGATTAAGCCTTTTTAATATAAATTATAATATATATAAAACCTTATTCTTTTATAAACTCGCATATATCTATTAATTTTTTCCTTCATTATTTATAGAATTTCTATTTCTTATAATTTTTTACATTATCAGTATTCATCAAAAAGTGTTTATCAAATTTACATATTATTTAAACCTTTAGTTTTAATATTTATTATCTATATAATGTTATACTATAATATAAAAATAAGAATTAAACAAATACTGATTTAGAAAAAATATAAATATTAAATTTGATATAATATCATTATAATGGTATACTTTAGAATAATGATATTATAGGGTTGTTTTGAAGTGGAAAAGTATATACTTGACAATGATTTAGACAAAATCAGCAAACTCATAGAAAATATATGCCTAAAAATAAATAAATATATAACAGATATAGACCTTTTTTCATCAGCATTGTATGAAGTAATAATAAATGCTATAGAACATGGAAATCTTAATATATTATATGAGCAAAAAAAAGAATGGCTACAAAAAAATATATATAATAAAAAATTAAAAGAATTATTGAAAAGTGAACTTGCTAAGAATACTAATATAGAATTGACTTTAGATATTAATGAAAAAGAAAATAATATAACAATTAAAGTTAAAGATAATGGAGAAGGCTTTAATATAAAAAGAGCATTAAAATCAATTAAAGATGATGGTTTTACAAGAGAAAGCGGAAGAGGAATTATAATAATAAAATCATATTTTGATGATGTAAAACATAATAGAAAAGGAAATGTTATTACACTCATTAAAAGATTCGATAAAAATATATAAAATAATAATAAAGAGAAAACTGTTATGTCTAATAAAAAAAAAGTTAAAGATACTAAATTTTTTCATAAATCTCCTGAAATAAAATTGGATACTGGGTTTGTTACATTAGAGAGATTTGTTGCTATAAATGAATATGATGACGGAAGTTTTTCAAAAGAATATAATTGTGATATTATTAACAGAAAAGGCTCTGATGCTGTTATAATAGTTCCATACGCTTACATAGACAATCAAATGCATGTGCTTATGATTAAAAATTTCAGACCAGTAGTTTATTATAAAGAAAAAGTATTAAATAATAAAAATACTGATGAAATAGATGAAAATATTATGTCATTTTTAGAGTTTCCTGCGGGAATGCTTGAAGAAGATGAACTTAATATGAAAGACAGTAATATGGGTATAAGAAAATGCGCCCAAAGAGAATTGGAAGAAGAGACTGGATATAGTGTCAATATAAAAAACATTAAAGTTTTAGGTCATCAATATTATAGTTCTTCTGGAATTATTACAGAAAGGATAAATATTGCAACATGTAATATAACAGGGTTAAAACCTAAAAAAGTAAAAACTGATGGCTCTGTTATGGAAGAAAATATTGATTCTTTTTTCATAGAGTTCAATGAGGCTATAAAATGGTGTAAAGAAGGCATAATAAAAAATGCAGGTACAGAGATAGGCTTAAACAGACTTTATTTCTCAATACTCTATGAACAGCAAAAAAAGCATAGCGATATTTTGCAAAAAAGATTAGTTTCTTTATTTAATGAAATAAACTCTCTAAAAAAGAATGTTAATTATTATAATAAACTTATAAGGGAGTTCAAAGCAACTATCACTCATGAACTTAGACATCCATTTACAGAGATAATGGGTTATATTAATTTATTAAAGAAAAGAACTCTCGATGAAGAAAAAAAAGAAGAAGCTATTAATGTTATATCAAGAAGTATAAAAAAATTATATGACAATAATAATAATTTAATACAGATTGCTATTAAAGATGATGAGAGCTATAGTTATACTTCTGAATTCAATGTAGAGGACGAATTAAACTCAATAATAGAAGGGTATAAAATTTTATACCCAAAGGATATTAAAACAGAAATAGCAATAGAAGAAAATTGTAAAACTTTAATAGGATATAAAGAAAGATTTAGATTGATAATGGAAGGTATAGTTTCTAATGCATTTAAATTTACAAAGTTCGGTACAATATCTATAAATGTTAGAATGCTTGACCCTATTGAAACTAAAGTTATAGATTTATCTCCAGACTTATTTAATTATCATTCTATGCAAAACATTATTCCAAATGAAATAGAAATTACAGTAAAAGATACAGGTAAAGGAATAAAGCAAAGCAAATTAAAGAAAATATTTATACCATTCTATCAAAGCGACTCAAGATTTGAAAGAGAATATGGCGGTATAGGAATAGGTTTATCTGTAGTCAAAGATCTTCTTGATACTATGCAAGGCGCCATTGCAATAGATAGCTCTGAAGGTGCTGGTACTATAGTAAAATTAAGAATACCTTTTGGAGTTGTAAACACTTCCAAAAATTAATTTTATTCCATATAAGCCATATAAGCAGATAATACTGTTATGCTATCTTCTTCATTGCTTTGATTTTCTTCGGAATAATCGAAGTATGTAGACAAAAGTGCATAATCACTGTAAACATCTTCGCTATATACATTCTCTTCTTGTTCTTGCGAAATAGTTGTTGAAGCTATTATTGGAGAAGATGCTGTATTATTATTATTGTTAATGACTACGCCTATTCCAACAAATATTAAAAGCATAGCTGCTATAGAAGCAATATAAGGCACGAATTTAAATTTCTTTTTAGAATTATTTACTTCTATAGGCATCTTCCCTGTTAAAATAGATGACATAGCAAAAATTTCTTCTTTAAACTTTCTGCATTTAGCACATTCATGCAAATGATTTTCCATTTCCAATATTTCTTCATCATTTAAATCATCATCTTTATATCTGCTAATAAGCATTTCATAATACTCATGTGTGTTGTTCATAAAGTTACCCCCATTTTTTTTATTATTTCTAATAATTTCTTTCTTGCCCTAAATATCCTTGTTCTTACGGTATTAACAGGCAAGTCCAATTTCTCAGATATCTCAGTATAAGAATAATTCTCATATTCTGCCATCATAAGAGGTATTCTAAAATCATCTTCCAATTTAGATAAACTCTCGGCTATAATTATTTTATTTATACTATCATTATCATGAGCTTCCTGCATCTGGGCATTTCTATATTCTTTAAGTCTGTATCTCTTTTCTCTCTCTTTTTTTCTTATATGATCAACTGCCCTATTGAAAGAAACCCTATAAAGCCAAGTATAAATCTTAGACCTTCCTTCAAAGCTCTCCCTCTTTATATAAAAACTCACAAAAACATCTTGTACAATCTCTTCTGCCTCATCATAATTAGAAATAAGAGAATATACTAAATTAATTAAAGGTTTTTTATAAGCCTCCATAAGCTCTTTGAAAGCTTCTTCATCTCCTTTTTTAAAGGCCTCTAAAAAATTGTTTTCATCAAACGCCATCTCTACACCACTCATAAAAAATAATTACCTCATTTTGCAATTACGAAGCTGAGATCTTTGCTGAGGTGTTAATACATTTATTATATCTAAATCTCGAACCATTTTCAAATAATCTCTTTCTGCCTCGTAGTCTTTTTTAGACTTAATAAGATTCTTTAGCATATTTCTGTCTGGATTATCTTTAATAAGTTCTTCTCTTATATTATAATCTATTTTTTCTATTTCCAACCTAATGCTTTCTTCTTCCTGAACAAATTTAATAGCTATTTCATAAACTTTTTTTGTTTGTTCTTCAGTTAAGACTATACCTGCCATTTGCAGAAAACGTAAAGCATCAGGTCCCAATTTATCAGTTCCTCTATGCATTCCTCTTCCACGCATCATTCCTCTCCCATGCCCAGGTGCAGGAGGTTGAGCAATAACGAGTGATGAAAATAATAATATAAATAATAATACAAACCTTTTTTTCATGTATCAATTAACCCTCTTTAATCAAATATATCTCTTTTTTCTATAATATGTTAGACGAATATATATTAAAAAAGTTCCCTATTATTTATATATATTTTTATAATAATTAAAATATATTTGAATAAAATTATGCAAAAACTATTTAAATAAATATATTCTTATACTAAGAATACACTAAAATTTAAATATTTCTACTAAATAGCTATATAATTTTTTCTTATCTATATGTAATTATGGATATATACTATTTTTCATCTACTAATAACTACATAAAATAATATATTTAAATTGATGATTGCACTTATCAATAATTAAAAATTGAGAAATGTAATCATCAAAATATATTTTCAAAATTAATTTAGCCATATCTTAAAATAACAATTAAACATGCTTCTTCTAAGAAAACTTAACAATATAATTAATTATAAATATTACAAATATAATTATAGGAAGAATATACGTTACATAAAACCTTGTAAATTGCGGAAATTTAACTCCCATTCCCATATCAGCTTCTTTTATAAAATTATCCCAACCCCAACCATATTTGGAAACACAAAATATTATTATATATACCCCGCCAAGCTCAACTAAATTGTATGTAACAATAAAATCATACAAGTCTAAAAAACTACTACCCCTTCCCATAGGCTCTATAAATGATAATACATTAAAACCTAATGCTGTAGTAGAACCTAAAACAAACACTACAATACCAACTATTACTGAAGAAATATTTCTTTTTAAGTTAAACTCAGACATAGTAAAAGCAATTAAGTTTTCAAAAACAGTTATAACAGTAGTAAGTGCTGCCATAGATAAAAATACAAAGAAGAGCAACCCCCAAACTTTGGATAAAGGCATTGAATTAAATATATTAGGAAGAGTAACAAAAGCTAATCCCGGGCCTTCTCCTGGGTTAACTCCAAAAGCAAAACTTGCAGGAAATATAACAAGCCCAGATAAAAAAGCAATTAAAGTATCTAATACCACTATTATAAGAGTTTCATTTGTTATAGTTCTCTCTTTTCCTATATAGCTCCCAAAAATAGTCATGCTTCCTATACCAATGCCTAAGGTAAAAAATGCCTGCCCAACAGCAGCATAAACTACTTCAAAAAAGTTTTTTATTCCGCCATCAAACATTTTTCCCAAGTCTGGAAGCAAGTAGAATTTAACACCCTCAATAGCATTAGGTAAAGTAATAGACCTTATTATAAGTATAACTACTATTACAAATAAAGAAGACATCATAAATTTAGAGTATTTTTCAACTCCCTTCTGAAGCCCAATAAAACATATTATAGTAGCTAATAAAACAGTTACAAATAAACCAGCAAGGCTAATATAAGGGTTAGAAATAGTAGCCCCAAAAAGCTCACCTACCCCCTCAGCACTAAGATTATCTACCTTTCCAATTAACATATAAAAAGCGTATATTATACTCCAACCTGCAACCGTAGTATAGAACATCATGAGTATTAAGCAGCCTATTATTTGCACATAACCAATTATATGCCATTTATGCCCCTTTTTTTCTAATACTTTATAAGAACCAGCAATATCTCTTTGCCCAGCACGTCCTATGCTAAACTCCATTATAAGTATTGGTATGCCTACTACTAATAATGATATTATATATATTATAACAAAAGCAGCTCCGCCGTATTTTCCAGTAATGTAGGGAAATCGCCATATATTGCCAAGCCCTATAGCACATCCAGCTGATACAAGCAAAAAACCTAATCTACTCGACAATCTCTCCCTTTTGGTATCCATTAAAAACTCCTTTAATAAAATATTGAATATTATTATACAATATTACAAAATTACTTCAAGTAGTAATTAACTCTTTTTAAATAAAATTAAAAATAAATAAAGCATTTTTTTAAAAATACGAGATTTATTGTATTGCTATTTTTTATGATATGTGTTAAGTTAACATAATTATTAGTTAGTTAACATAATTCGAGGGATTCTATTATGAGAGTACAAGAGAGAAGAAATACTGATATAAACTTAAATAATATATTAATGCATCCTGAAACTACATCTATGAAAGCTGCAACCTCATCATCTTCTTTCGCTGCAATGCTTGAAGAAGAGAGAGAAATTAGGAAATACTCATTAGAATTAGATGAATTGAAAAAACAAATTTATGATGCCGGCAATGCATTAGAAAGAAGTGCAAATATTAAAGACTTTTATAAATTTAGGGATTTAATAACATCTTTAGTAGAAAAATTAATAAAAGACACATATAAAGTAAGAACTGTATTCTCAAACTTAAAAAGATTCCAAGTAATATCAAAAATAAATGAAGAATTAGATACACTATATAGAGAAATTATGAAAGAACAAAAGAATCATATAGCAATAGCTAACAATATGATGAGACTTAAAGGTTTAGTATTAAATTTAATGTCATGAATAATATATTAGCATTCGACACTGTATCATCAAGCTTTTCTATAGCATTAAAAAAAGATAATGATATAATTGAAATAAATAAAGAAAATATAAAAAATCATAATGAAGAATTACTTCCTATATTAAGTAGTTTTTTAGAAGATAATAAAACATCACTAAATGAAATTAATTGTATAGTTATGGGAATAGGACCTGGGTCATTTACGGCAATTAGAATAGCATTTGCTACAATCAAAACAATATGCTATGCAAAAAACATACCAATTATAGGGGTATCAAGTTTAGATACATTATATCAAAATATAGTATCATATAATGGCATAAAACTATCTATGGTAGATGCAAGAAAGGGAAGCATTTACGCTAATATATATAAAGATAATAACAAAATAAAAGAAAATTTAGATTTAACTTATGAAGAAGTGGTAAATTTAATAAAAGATATAGCAAAAAAAGATGATTCTATCACATTATGCGGAGATGGATTTTCAAAAAATGAACCATATTTTTTAGAAAAATTACAAGAATACAGATTAAACAAATTAGATAATTCCTACAATATTATAAAAGCATCAAATTCTATATTAATATCAGAAGAACGCTACAATAAAAAAGAATTCGATAACATATTTTCTCTAAATCCTCTATATATAAGAAAAAGTGAAGCAGAAAATAAGCTACATATTAAAAATTAACTATCTATTTTACGATAATAATAAACAGCATAAAAAAGTATAAAAAACAAGTTGAGAGTACTTGACTTGATTAAAAATAGTAGTTATTATTATGCAATTAATAATAGAAAATTGGAGTTTAAAAGTGAAAAAGTTGCAATCTTTGTCGGTAAAAGTACCTTTGTTTGTTACAGCTATTATAACAGTAATGACCACTATACTGGTTGCTATAATATTAAATATAGGTGCTCAAGGTATAAGGCAAGGGGCTATATTTGGTTTAGAATCATCTACTAAGATATATTCAAGAATGGTTAATGTGTGGTTAAAACAGGCTATGGTTTTAGCTGATTCAATATCTAAAAGTCATACAGAATTAACTGAATATTTAGCTTTAAACACTCCTGAAACTGCTCTTGCGGCTCAAGATGTATTAAAAAAACTCGCTAATAATAATGACCAATTAAATGGATTAGCTTTATATGATATTAACGGTAACATAGTATTAGACAGTGCTGACGGAAAAATTGTAAATTCCCCTACTATGGTAAAATTAAATACTACAGAGGCTTGGGGAAAAGTAAGAGCTGGACAAACTGCTATGTATAAAACGGTAATACCTTCTTCTATTACTGACGGGCTATATTTAGTAGTAGTATTCAGTCCTATAAAAAACTCATTAGGAAATATAATAGGAAGTGTTGGTATATTAGTAGATTGGCTTGGTTTTATAGATGATGAATTAGAGTTAGTTAAGTTCGGAAATACTGGACACCCTTTTGTTATAGACACAGATAGAAATGTTATAGCTGACCCTGTTCCTGAACATGTTAGAAATGAAACTCTTAAAAATGCTGATTATATTATTTATGCTTCTGAAAATGAATCTGGTACTTATGAGTTCAAATCTCCATTCAATGGTGAAGATTCTTTTTCTGCATTCTATAAAGAGCCTATTTCTGGTTGGTCTATAGTAATGAGTGTAGCATCAAAAGAATTATTTGCTCATACCTATTCTATGAGACTTTATTCAATAATTGGTACTGTAGTTATATTAATAATTACATGTTTTATAATATTCTTATATATAAGAAGTATTACTACTACATTAAAATTATTATCAAAAGATTTGACAAGACTATCTGAAGGCGATTTAGACTGGCATGTACCAGAACCTGTGCTTAATAGAAAAGATGAGTTTGCTATAATAGCTGGTGCTATAGCAAGTACATTAAATACTCTTAATGAAAAAGTAAAAACTGTATATTGCAGTGCTGATATAGTAAAAGCTTCTGCTCAGGAAGTAGCACAGCAAAATATAGAATTATCAAATAGAACAGAAAATCAGGCTTCTGGTCTTGAGGAAACTGCTTCTTCTATGGAAGAGATTGCTTCTACAATAAAAACTTCTGCCGAGCATACTGTTGAAGGAAATAATATGATGATTAATTCTCGTCATGCTATAGATGAGGCTGGAAGAATTATTGAAGAGACTACTAAAAACATTGAAGCTGTTTATGAATCAAGCTCAAAAATCAGTGCTATTACAAAAATAATTGAATCTATTGCATTCCAAACAAACATACTTGCTTTGAATGCTGCTGTTGAGGCTGCTCGTGCTGGAGAACAAGGAAGAGGATTTGCTGTTGTTGCTTCTGAGGTTAGAAACTTAGCTCAAACTACTCAGGCTTCTGTTAAAGATATTACTACTTTAGTTTCTGACTCTGAAGAGAAAATTGCTACTGCTACAGAAACTGCTAGAGAATCAACAGAAATATTCAAAAACTTAAAAGAACAAATTGAAGAAACTGCTAAGATTATGCAGGATTTAAGCTCTACTGCTATGGAACAACAGGCTGGAGTTGATCAGGTTAATATAGCTATAGCTCAAATGGATATGGCTACTCAGCAAAATGCTGCTTTAGTAGAACAAGCTAGTGCTTCTTCTGAAACTTTATTCTCTCAATCTAAAGAATTATTAAATGCTATGGCATTCTTTAAGTTGAGAAATGCTGATTGTAAAATACCTGTAAAACCAAATAATCAAGAAAAGAAAGAAGATACAAAAGCTAATAATACTTCAAAAAAAGAAGAACCTAAAAAAGAGTATACTGCATATAAAAAACCAGAATTAAAAAGCCCATTAAAAAAATCATCAGAACCTACTAAAAAACCTTATGAGGAAACTAAACCTTCAAGTGTTTCTTCTGATAAAGAATTTGGTTCTACTTTTAATGCACCTGCAAATGATGATGATGAGTTTGAATCATTCTAATAAAAAATAGAATAAAAAATAAAAGGATTAGCCAAAAATGGTTAATCCTTTTTTTATGTATAAAAAATAATAAAATTAAGATTTAAGTTTTGAAATTGAAGATACTATATCATCTATAGTTAAATTATTACATTCTATATTAATTATTTTATTTTCTTCTTGAATACTTAATCTATAAGCCTTATCATAATAGTATAATAAAACCAAAACACATTCATATATTTTATCTTCTTCTAATAAAGATAAAGCCTCTCTCATTCTTTCATTACCAAGGCGTTTTTTTATTTTTATTATAGATTCTTTTAAATCATCAATGCTATATTTTCCATAAGTATCTGTTATATATTTAGCCCTATCTTCTATAGGGACATTTAAATATATGATATTCTCAGGACTTTTCATATTATCAAAAAGCCCTCTTGGTATAGCTCTTTTTCCTATTAATAAGCTCTCATCCTCAAGCCATAAAGAAGAACCATTATCATATTTAGATAATTCAAAGCATAAATTGTTCTCAAATTGTTCCTGACTAGGCTGCTCTCCTTCATTAATCCACCCAAAAGCAGAACCCTTATGTTTAGCAATACCCTCTAAATCTACAACATTATATTCTAATTCTTTTAATTTATTGAGTATCAAAGTTTTTTTACTTCCTGTTCTTCCTGTAACCAAATTGATTTTATATTTCTTATTATTAAAAGACTCTAAAACATATCGTCTATAGCTTTTATATCCGCCTTCAAGCACATAAACATCATATTTATAATTAGAGCATAACCAAGCAACAGACTCACTTCTCATGCCTCCCCTAAAACAATGCATTAATATAATATTATTATTATTGGATATCTTATCAACCTCTTTTAATATGTTAGCCATTCTATTTCCAACACATTCAAGTCCCTTTAATATAGCAGCTTCCCTACCCATTTCTTTATATATGGTCCCAACTACTTTTCTCTCTTCATCATTAAACAAATAAACATTTTTAGCATTAGGTATATGTCCATGAGTAAACTCTGAAGGCGAACGCACATCTATAATAGGCAAGTTCTCTTCTATTTGTAATCTCAAAAACTCTTCTATATCTATTCTTTTTACCATATCATTACAACTCCAAAATAATTACATCATTTTTCCTATAGAAGCCTGCTGACAATAACTATTATACCTATTATCTCTTATACGCTTTTCAATTACAATTAAACTCTCATAATAAGAAATAGAATAAGCACTATTCGTAAAATTATTAGCCTCTAAACTATCACCTTCTATAGCAGAATATGCATTCAAATAATCAATCAAGTTTTTTGTATATTCTATAAATGAATTAGGATTTTTATACCCTCCATTACAATTAGGCCAATAAGAAGTATAAACATCTTCGCATAAATAAATACCGTCATCTTTAATATGTCCATACATCTCTTCAAAAGTAATTCTCTGGTCTTCCATTAAATGACTTCCATCATCAATAAGTATATCTAATTTTGGTATTTCTTTTTTTATTTTTCTTAGAAACTCTCTATCATTTTGAGAGCCTATATATATTTTAATATTATCATCTTCAAAACGTTTGCATTTCTCTTTTTTATCAATACCATAAATATTGACTTTAGCACCATTTACAGAAAAATAATTTTTCCACATCTTTAATGAACCGCCATATCCTACACCTATCTCAAGCAGATTAATATCTTTACCTCTAAACTTTGAAAAATATCTCTCATAAACATCAAAATAAGATAAATGCTTATAAACAGCTTCTTCCCTATTCTCTATAAAATATTTGTGTAAATCTGACTTTTCTTTATTTTCATCATTAATTAAAATATCTCTCAAAATTTCTCTATTATTATCATCTCTTATACTAATTGTTTTTTTCTCAACTTTAAGCTTCATTATATAATTTATTTACCCCTCCATTTATTCTTTGTATTTTATTTTTTATATAATAAATTGTCAATACATTATTTTACTAAGTTTTTAACCTTTTTTTAATACCCCACCCTATTATATTTTTTATTTTTTCTAAAATTTTTGTTTTTATTTTTATTAAAATATCAACTAAAAAGCATGCCCTCCCAAGCTTTAATGAAATTATAAAATCTACTTACCGCACGTTTAATCTATTAAAAAACATAATAAAAATTCTATTTCAAATTAATCAAAATATTTTTATTTATCTTACCGTGCGGTGTATAGTTTTTAATTTTAAAAATTCAAGAGTGGGATATAATTTTTAAGGATGCAATAAATATAATAAAAATTAAATTATCAAAATATAACAAAAAGAAATAAAGTGTGAGATTTATAAATAATTTTTTAATATGTTATTTTTAATAAAGTCTTTTAAAAATAAGTTTAATATCTTTATCTAAAGTATTTATCACTATCTCTTCTCCATCAAACTCTATAGATGAGGCTGTATTTAAATATTTTAAATAATCTTCTTCTTTTTTTAAAGCCTCTTCTTCTTCAGATATTTTTGTGACTTCTATTCTCTTTATAAGCAAAATATTTCCCCTTCTAATCTCATATTCTCCAAAATACGTGTTAGCTCCGCCATATCCATAAAACTCTGCATTATAAAAAGATATTGTAATTCCAGAATTTTCAAACATATTAATTAGTTTATAAGTTTTACCGCTAAGCGTGCTTGAAGATACAGATAAAGATTTCTTAGTAGAAGAACAAGAAAATACTACCAAAAAGATAGTAAATAATATTATAAATATTTTTTTTAAATTATTCAAATTATATATTCTCATATCTCTTCAAAAATCAAATAATTATTAGAAAGCAAGGTATATAAAGTTAATTTTCTATCTTCAATTTTATACGATGTAGCATCCTTTAAAAGCTTTAGATATTCATATTCGGCATTCATTTTATCTTTAGGACCAGACATTAACGTCGTTATTAAATTATATACAGTGAAAATATCTCCATCTATGTTATATAGAGATGAATACCTATTAACCGCTGAAAAACCATTTATTTTATCCTCATTAAATTCTATTGTGATATTCATATCTTTATACATACTAACCAATTTAAACTTTCTGCCATCTAATACATTTTTTTTAGATGTTATATTATTTTCCACAGTTTTAGTTCTATCTATAGTAGAACATGAACATATTAATAATAATATAAAAACTAATAATTTTTTCATAAACGTCCCAATAATAAATTATTCAAAAATAATTAAATTAGTATAATTATCGGTATTAATAGAATTATTTTTTATAATAGATTACTTATATTTATAGCACTCCATCATCAAAAAATGATAAGAGAGTACTATAAATATAATAATTTATTCTAAATAAGCATAATGAAATTGATATTCTTGTAATGGAGTTAGAACATAGTCTTTTAATCTTTTACTTACTAAAGTTGGATTTGATGGGTTGTATATTGGAATAAGCAAATTATCTTCTGCTACCAATAATTTTTCAGCATTATGCATAGCTTCCATTCTTATACTTTGATTGGCAGTAGACCTAGCAGTTTCTATGTATTTATCAAAAATAACATTGCTGTATCCTGTAGTATTTTGACTTCTATAACTTAAATAATTTTCTAAGAAAGTCATAGGGTCACTATAATCACCAATCCATAAAGTTCTTATAAGCTGATAATCTTTTTCACTTCTCATTTGCTGATAAGCTGCCCATTCTAAAGAAGTAATTTGTAAATCAATACCTAAATTTTCTTTCCACATCTGCTGCACTGCTTCAGCTACTTGCATATAAACTAAATCTGAAGTAGTTTTATATTCTAATACAGGGAAATTCTCCCCATTAGGATATCCCGCCTCAGCCAATAATTTTTTAGCCATCTCAACATTATTAAAATAAGCCTCTTTAGATAAATCAATATATTCTCCCCCATTTTCTCTAAAATCTCCAGTAACATCATAAGCTCCCACAGGAACCCAAGCACTTGTAGGCGATTTTGCAGTAGGAACAACATTTTCAACTATATAATTTCTATCTATAGCCAAAGATAATGCCTTTCTTATCCTTACATCTTTTAAGACTTCATTAGTGGCATTTATTCCAAAAGCAACTGTAGAAAAATATGGAGCTATATTAACGATTCCCTCTTCCTTAAGCTTTTCTAAATCCTGCTCTATAATATTTACAGAAAAATCTAATGAACCGTCTTTTATGCCAGCAAGTGCTAAAGTAGCATCCTTCATCATCACAAAAGTAATCTTTTCAGGAACAATATTATCTTTATTCCAATAATTAGTATTTTTTATTACAACTATTTTTTCATCAGGGTTTCTCTCTGTCATAATAAATGCACCATTCCCAATATAGCTTTCTGGGCTTAATGACCACTTATCTCCATACTTCTCTATAATATCTTTTCTAACAGGAGCAAATATCGGATAAGTAAGTATATCTAAAAAATATCCCGTAGGAGCTTCTAAGGTTATTTCTAAAGTATAATCATCTATAGCTTTCACTCCAAGTTCCTCTACCGAAAGCTCACTTGAAAGTATCTTTACAGCATTTTTTATATATTCTACAAATGAAGTATACTCTGCCCCACTGGCAGGATTAGCAGCTCTTTGCAAAGCATAAACAAAATCATTCGCTGTTACATTAAGTCCGTCAGACCATTTAGCATTCTCTCTCAAATGAAAAATATATCTAAGTCCGTCATCTGAAATCTCCCAACTTTCACAAGCTCCGCCAGCTAAATTTCCATTTTTATCTTTAATTATCAAAGTTTCAAATACATGCCTTGGATAAACAAAGTCATTTCCAGATAATGTAGGGTCTATTGTCTTTGGCTCTTCACCAGCATTAATAAATAATTCCTTTGAAGAACGATTCACGTTATTTGTACATGAAGTAATTAAAATAAAAATATACAAAAACAATAATATTCTTTTTAACATAATTCTCCCCTTCTATAATAGTTAAGTAATAATACTATATTTAGAAATATAATGCAATTAATTAGTTGTATTTTGTTACAAATATTAAATAGCATATTTTTATTTTTTTCATTTATAATAAGAATATTAGATTAATTGTTTATTTTTTTGTGAATAAGTATAATAATCTAAAATTACATAAAAAATGAAAAATTATATATTTTATATTGACTTATATATTTTTTATATTAAAATCATTTATATGAAACAACAAGAAATGACACCAATATTAGAAAATTATTTAGAAACTATCTACAACTTGGAAGTAGAAAAACAATTTAAAGAAGCAATTAGAATTACAGATATAGCAGATTTAGTAGGACGTTCAAAAGCAAGCGTTAATACAGCAATAAAAACATTATGCAAATTAGGTCATATAAAACATGAACATTATGGAGATATAGAGTTGACTGATTCTGGACGAGCTATAGGAAAAGATATAGCAGAAAGACATGCAATATTCTATTATTTCTTAACTAAAGTTTTAAATATAGATGAAAAAATAGCAGATGAAGAAGCTTGTTTAATAGAGCATGCTATGAGCAGAGATACTGTGCATAAGTTTAAAGAGTTTTTATGTGATTATTGCAAGAAAGAAAATATTTTAAACAAACAAAATTAATAATATAAATCAAATAAATATTCTTACTATTTTATAAATATTTCTATTGATAAAAACAATAATATAGCTTTACATATTTTCTAAATAAAAAATCATTGTTATCATTACTTAATTTTTTGTAAAGTTCTAACAATATTATTATGGTGTGAATAACATAAACACTTAATCAAAGTCTATTGAAAACAGATAATAATATAAATTATATTATCTCATCTTTTATCATATCTTCAAAACTCTGTCTTTTTCTTATAATATAATGTTTATCTTTATCTATCATTACCTGCGATATTAATGGACGAGAGTTATAATTGCTAGACATACTAAAACCATAAGCACCCGCATCAAGCAAAGCAACATAATCTCCCTCTTTGAGGGTTTCGCATTCTCTGTCATTAGCAAACACATCCGAGCTTTCGCATATAGGTCCTACAAAATCATAATTTGAATATTTATCAGTTTTTACTAAAGGCATTATTTCATTATAAGCCTCATACATAGCAACCCTAACATAATCATTCATACCGCCGTCTAAAATAGCATACTTTCTGCTAAGCTCTTCTTTTATATATTCCACTCTCATTATCAAAGCACCAGACTCCGCAACAAAATATCTTCCAGGCTCTGTTGTAACGCTAAGATTCATCTCTTTAAGAAGACTTATACTATCTTTTTTAAACTTATCAAAATCAAATCCAGAATGCGCCCTATTGTATCTTACTCCAAATCCTCCGCCTATATCTATGTTTGTTATATTAAAGCCTAAACTATTAACCTCTGCTATCAAATCTCTCATTACAAGTATTGCCTTATAAAAAGGTTCAGCATCCACCATTTGGGAGCCTATATGCATAGATAATGATTCTATTTCTATATTGTCCAAAGATTTTAACATATTAGCATTTTCTCTAATTGTCTTTATACTAATACCAAATTTGTTCCCGTTAATTCCTGTTGTAATTTTTTCATGAGTATGGGCATCTATATTTGGATTAACTCTTATAGAACATTTTACTCTTCTTTTTAATTCTTTTGCTATAGAGTTTATCCTTATTGCCTCTGGAATAGATTCTATATTAAAACGCTTTATATTTAATTCTATTGATTTTCTTATCTCTTCTTCTGTTTTAGCAACCCCAGAAAATACTATATTCTCAGCCTTTCCGCCTGCTTTTATATATTTTAACGTTTCACCAATAGATACTACATCTCCCCCTATTCCCTCTTCTATCATCATCTTTAATATAGATAAATTATTCTCTGCCTTAATAGCATAAACTATAGAATGATTCTCTATCTCTGAAAATACATTTTTTAAAAACCTAATCTTTTCTAAAATATCATTTTTTGAATAAATATAAAAAGGAGTCTTATAAACATCTGTAATATTTCTAATCTCAATATCTTCACACATTAAAATATTATCTTTATAGTATATCATTTAATAAACTCCTATTTTCTATTTAAAGATAATCTATGATACTATACATAGAATAAAAGTCAATGATTTTATTATGATTATATTTTTAACTTGCAATAAAATAAAAATTATATATATTTATTAATATAGGATAAATTTATGGCATAAAATACGGAGATTTATAAAAAATGCCTATAGCACCTTTAGATTTACAAGTGCTTTATATGCAGCAATCGCATATAGGCAGAATGGAACATGTAAGAATGGCAGCCAAAACAATAGCCATGCAATCTGAAGATAAAGACATACATAGAGATTCATATATAAAAGATTCAACAGTTGTAAAATCAGAAAATGTTTCAGAAGATAATAAAATTAAAGAAAAAAAAGATGAACAAAAAAATAAAGGGTATATGTCATATAGGAAAAAAAATAAAAAGAAATCTGTATTTAATCAAAATAATGATGATGCCCAAAATGATAATAATATAGAAATAGAAGAAGTATCATCTACTGAACAAAGTAAAGGACTAAAAATAGATATATTTGGATAAAAATAGGATAAATCTTAAAAATGCAAATCTTAATTAGTATAATAATCAATGTTATAATATTAGCAGTTGTAATGCCTTTATTTTATGTATATATAGTTTCGAGGGCAAGGGAAAGATTAGAAAAAGAGGTTATAAAAAAAGCAAGAGATGAAATTGAAGCATTGGTAAAGGAATTCAATAATATAGCATTAAGTAGAATATCATTATTAGAAGATGCTATAAATAGAGCTAATAATTTAAACAAACAGCTAAATGAAAAAGACCCTCAAATTAAAGAATTAAAAGAAAAAAAAGAAGCTGCTTTAAATGCCAACATTAAAACGAAATACGAGGTATCTGAAGCAGACAAAAAGAGTATATTAGATATAAAGATAGAAGATAATAAAAATAACGAAAATATTCTTATTGAAGAAAATAAAGAATCATTAAATAATAATAATAATATTTTAGATATTACAATAAAAAATGAAGATAACAAAATAATTGAAAACAATCCTCAAAAAGAAGAAACGAAAACTAATAGGTATGATGAAATAAGAAAAATAAAAGAAAATAGTAAAAAAGAGGCAATAGAAAAATTAAGAAATCAATTAGACATGACTATACGAAATAATATAAACCTAAATAGAAATAATAACCAAAAAGATATTATAAACAATTCTAATAATAGCAACAATACTGATGAAAAAATAAAACATGATAATATACTAAAGCTTCACAAGGAAGGTTTTAGCAATAAGGAAATAGCAGCACAACTAAAATGTTCATTAACAGAAGTTGATATTGTAATAGAATTAAACAATAATTAAACACTATTATAAATAATCAAATCTTCCAAGTATTCTTGCTAAGTGCGCAATAATTATCTGACGCTGAATAGGTTTTGCAATATAAGTATCTACTTTAAGATTTACAAATTCCATAAAAGTTTCTTTATTGGTATGTGAAGTAACAACCACTATTTTACCTTCATAATTTAATGCTCTTATTCTTTTGAGCAAATCTAATCCATTCATTTGCGGCATTTCAAAGTCAAGCATTATAATATCAGGTTTTTCTGGTATTTCTCTTAAATATTTTAAAGCTGCCATAGCATTGTCTGCTTCCATAACAACATTAAAATCTTCTGAAAGTAATATTTTTTTTTCGGCTATTCTTATAATACTAGAATCATCTACTAACATCACTTTATACTGTTTGCCGCTTTTACTATTAAAACCTAATGGAGCTGTAGCCATAATTAATTCTCCAAATAAAAAAGTGTAAATTTTTACAATTATAACGCATAATATAATATTATATTATTACAGTTTTGTCAATTACATATTTGATTTTTATTTACTTTTTTGTTATCATACTTAGATATGAATATATCTATAAAATTACACAATAAATTACAAAAAGAAGAATTATCTGATATTTATAAAATTGATACCAATAAAGATGGATTAAAAATAATATACAAAAATAATAGAGCAATACATAGTAAATATAATATAGAAAATGAATGTAAAAGAGCATTAGAAAATATAAATAAAAACAAAAATCTAATAATAATATATGGTTATGGATTAGGATATGTATTAAAATATTTGTTAGAAAATATTAACGATTATTTTAATGATGAAATTATAGAAACCCTCAAAATAGTTATTGTTGTAGAGGATGCAGCCATTTTTAAGTATTCATACTATAATATTTATTCTACAAACAATGAAAACGTTTTTTTTATAGATACTGAAGATGATATAGACTATATAAACAAAATAGTAGATTATAAAAATATTAATGGTATAAATCTTGTGCTGCTCCCATCACTTACTAAAGAAGAAAAAGAAAAAGCTAATTTATTTTATACTGATATATTAAATAATATGGAAAAAGAATTGTCTAATATATTAACAAATATGTATTTTGAAAATATATGGACAAAAAATATTATATTTAATAGCGAGTATATTAGCAAATCATCTGATGTATCTATATTAAAAAATGCATTCAAAGATTTCAAGGCTTTATTAATATGCCCCGGGCCTACTTTAGAATATTCTATAAAAAAAATAAAAAATAATAGAGAATCATTTATAGTAATATGCGTAGATACAGCTTATAGTGTACTTTGTAAGAATAATATAATACCAGATTTTGTCGTTACTGTAGACGGCGGATTTTTTAATTCTTTAGATTTTATTTATGAAAGTGATGATTTTCCATATTTAATAATGGATATAGCATGCAATAAAATAATACCTAAAAGATTAGAAAATAAAACTAATTTAATAAGATTTAGTTCAAATGAAAATTTAGAATTGGTAAAATATATTAATGAGTACGCTGCTATATCAGCATTAAATACTTCAAGTACAGTAGCAAGCACCATGATAGATTTTGCATATTATGCAGGTTTTAAAGATGTGCTTTTAATAGGTTTTGACAATAGCTATCCATTTTATCAAAGGCATATTAAGCATACATTGTCATACGAATATATGATAAACAAAACAAATAAAATAAAAACGTTTGAGTCTTATTATTTTAATACAATAAAAAATAATACTAATATTGATGTTTATCCTCCTACAGAGTTTATATTTGAAAACCAAATAGAATATTTTAAAAGTTTCAAAGATAAATACAAAGACATGAATATAAAAAGACTGACTTATGATGCTGTAAAGATAGAATATATTGAAGAGGGAAATATTGATGATTTCGTATTCGATAGAAATATGGCATTAATTGTAGCAAATAAAAGATATAAAGAAAATAATAAAACTAACATAAAAGAAGCTTATAATAAATTAAAAACTATATTAGAAGAGTTTAAAATTAAAATATTTAATATTTATAATGAAGCAAAAAATAATAATGATGAAGAGAAAGTAAATAGTATTTATGATGAATCTATAAAAACAATAAAAGTTTATCAAGAGAAAGCAAATATATTAAAAACAATACTCTCTTCTACTATGATGATGACAAATAGAGCTAATTCAACAAAAAGAAATAAACTTATATTCCTACTAACTGAAACATTAAGCAATGTTACCTATTTTTTAAGCAGAATAGATATAGCTATAAAAAAATTATAAAAATATTAATTTTGACAAAATATAATTTATTAGTATAATATTAAGTTATATAAACAATTATTAAGGTAGGCAAACTATGTCAACATTAAAAACTTTTATAAGCAAAGAAAATAATAAATTTGATTATGATTCAAGATTAAATAGACTATTAGATATTACAAAAGAAACAATTTTAATAACAAAAAATGAAAACATATTTTATTTGACAGGTTTTAAAGGTACAGCAGGCTGGCTTTTAATATATGATTCTAAAAAGTATTTATTTGTAGATTCAAGATATTTTGAAGTAGCATCTAAAATTACTCATAAAACTACAGTTGTTTTGGTTGCGAATACTTATCAAGATGCTTTAGCTGATTTTATAAAAGAAAACAATATAAAAGAAATAACTGTTGCTAAGAATGCATTATATCTTACTGATTATGAAAACGTAGTAGCTGCTATGGTAAATAACTCTATTAAGGTATCTATAAGTAAAGCTGATATAGACTCTATAAGAATAGTAAAAGAAAAAGAAGAAATTAATATAATAAAAGAGAATCTACACAGTGCTGAAAAGGCTATGATAAAAATGCTATCAACTGTAAAAGAAGGAGTTACAGAAAAAGATTTGGCTGCAGAATTAGAATATCAAATGAGAAAAGAAGGCGGAGATAAAACAGCATTTGACACTATACTTCTTTTTGGCGATAGAACATCTCTTCCTCATGGAGTTCCGTCAGATAGAAAATTAAAACTTGGGGATAATATTTTAATGGACTTTGGCTTATCAAGAGATGGATATAAAAGTGATATTACAAGAACTTTCTTTTTTGGCAAAGGCGATAAATTTGATAAAATGCAAAAAATATACAATATAGTAAAAGAAGCAAATGAGAAAGGAGCAGCTGCTATACATTCTGGAATAACAGGAAAAGAAGTTGATAATGTTGCAAGAGAAGTAATAAAAAATGCTGGATATGGACAGTATTTCGGACATGGTCTTGGACATGGTGTTGGACTTGAGATACATGAATCTCCTAGGTTATCACCTATAGTTGATCATATACTTGATGGGGGGGCTGTAGTTACTATTGAGCCTGGAATATATCTTCCAGATTTTGGAGGAGTGAGAATAGAGAATATGGCTATAGTAACTAAAGATGGTCCTGCAATTTTAAATAGCACACCAACTGATTTAATTATATTATAAAATATGGCAAGAAGAAAAAATAAAAAGTTAAATAAATTATTTGTGCTTTTTATAGCAGTTGTTTTTGCTTTAATATATTATTGTTATGATAAATATGACATAATAGAAGCTAAATATTTTACTAAAAAAATAGAAAGATATAACAGAGATGATTGGGGAAAATGGAGAGATGATGACAATGATGGGCTTAATACAAGAAATGAAGTTCTTTTGGAAGAGTCTTTAATAAAACCTATAATATCAAATAATAAAGTAGTATCTGGAAGATGGTATGATAAATACACCGGCAAATATTTTGATGACCCTAAAGATTTGGATATAGACCATTTGGTGCCTTTAAAAAACGCTTATATGAGCGGTGCTAGTAATTGGAGCAAAGAGAAAAAAAATAGATATTATAATTATTTGAAAAACGAGCATCATTTAATAGCTGTTTCAAGAAGTGCTAATCGTTCTAAGGGAGATAAATCACCTCTCGAATGGCTTCCAGAAAATGAAGAGTATCAATGCGAATATATTAGAGAGTGGTATAAAATAAAAACAGATTGGGGACTTACTGTTGAAGAAGGTTTTGATGAATTATCAAATAGAATCTGTAAAGGAAAATAAAAATATTTATATTCTCATTTTTAATTGACAAAATATAATAATAGCTTATTATAAAAATACTTAATTATATAAGGAGACTATAATGAAAAAGTATCTATTTCTAATGATATTAATAATCAATAGTTCTGTTTTTGCTAAAAGCGGTTTTGAAGCAATAATCAATGCTGATATTGGTAAATCTATTGGCATACCTATTGGAGATGCTGGTTTTGAGAGAAAAGCTTCTTTTGGTTTTGATGGTGCTCTTACTGCTCAGCTTGGTTTTTTAGCAGATTTTAATAATAATATGGCTATGAGTATATTAGGAGAAATAGGTTTTAGTCATGATAGTTTTTCTTATAAAGTTCCTAATACAGTATATCAAAGGCATACTATTCGTAATCGTTTTACTAGTTTACAATTAGGAGTATTGCCTAAATTTAATATTAATAATTTTGCTCTTGGATTAGGAGCTGGGGTAAAAATTCCTTTTCATGGAAGAATAGAAACATATACAAGAGTATCAGATACTGAAAGTTATAGACGTTATGAAAGAATTAATTTTAATGATATAAAATCAATATACAATCAAATGTATGTTATACCATATATAAAATTAACTTTTGAATGGTTTTTCTCAGATATTAATTATAAAACTAGAGAATTTGTTGATACAAGAGATTTGGGTATTGGATTTTATTTGGGATATGATTTCGGACCTAAATCAAGAACTTATATAGGAACAGACAGCTTTGATATTGGTTTACAGCTTTCTTTAAGATTTAAGCCTGCTAAAAATTAAAAAAATTAAAAATATAATATAAAGAGCATTATTTAATAAAAATAATGTTCTTTTATTAAATATCCTCTTTAGTTTTTGAAATTAATACAATATCGCCTATTTGCATTTTTTTATCTACTGCCTTACACATATCCCATATAGTTAAAAGAGATATACTAACTGCAGTTAAAGCTTCCATTTCTATTCCTGTTTTATAGCTGCATCTGCAATAAGACATTGCAATTATTCCGTCATCTTCCAAAATAAAATCAATAGACACTTTTTCTATATTAATATTATGGCATAAAGGTATAAGATTAGAAGTTTGTTTTGCCCCCATTATACCAGCTATTCTTGCAACAGATATAACATCGCCTTTTTTTATATTGTTTTCTTTTATTAAATAAATAGTCTCTTTAGACAAATATATTTTTCCTTGAGCTTTGGCTTCTCTTTTTACAATATCTTTATTTCCAACATCAACCATATTGGCATTTCCATTTTCATCTATATGAGTTAATTCCATATTATCCTCCTATCATACTAATAGATTTAACATCGCTATAAGTGCCATTCTCAGGCTTCCCTTCAATGCATTTTATAATAGAGCCTCTTATATCGTTAAAGTCAATTTTAAACTTAATATTACTATGCAAACAGCTAAGCAAATAACCATCAGAAAGAAGCCTTATTCTATTACAATATTTGCATCTATGAGGTCTGTCATAATTAATACTATCAACCTTTTGAGCATTAATATTATAATATTGAATAGTTTGTAATTTAGCATTAATACTACTTGCATATTTTTCTAATAATGGTAGTTCCTCCCTACTCTTCTTATCATAAACAACAACATTAATCTTTAATTGAAAACCAAGTTTAGAAGCTGTTTCAATTCCTCTTAAAGCATCTTTCAAATTACCGCCTCTTGTAATATATTTATATCTTTCATCGTCTAAAGTATCAAGAGAAACATTAATAGAATCAAGCCCTGATTTTTTTAATTTTTCTGCGATAGTAGAGAGAAGCAAAGCATTTGTAGTCATAGCTATAGTTTCAATTTTTTTTACCATTCTAATCATAGAAACAAGATTATCAATATCTTTTCTCACCAAAGGCTCTCCTCCAGTAAGACGAACCTTTTTAACTCCAAGCTCTGCTGCCTCTTTTACAACATTACATATTTGTTCATAAGATAAAATTTCATTATGACTTTTTTTTTCAAAATCCTCTTCAGGCATACAATAAACACACCTTAAATTGCATCTATCTGTAACAGATACCCTAATATAATTAATCTCTCTATTAAATGAATCTAACATCAACTATACTCCCTTTTTTTATATTAGAAACACCTATATCTATTTTTAGTATTCCATTAGCCTCGGAGAAGGATGCTATCATAGAAGAATTATTATAATTTATAAGCCTTGCTTCTAACTTTGTATTATTATGAATGAGCTTTACAGGTACATATTCAAGTCTTTCATTATCTTTTCTGTTAAACTCATCTGTTAATACAGCATTTGTATAACTACTTTCATATTTCAAACCTAAACAACTTAATATATAAGCCTTAACCATAATCTCAAAAGTCATAAATGAAGAAACAGTGTTACCAGGCAAAGCAAACACAGCCTTTTTATTAAGCTTACCAAAAAATAAAGGTTTGCCAGGCTTCATAGCTATACCATGAAATATTTGTTTTACTCCAAGCTCCAATAACTCTTTATGCACATAATCAAAATCTCCCATAGATACTCCGCCGCTTATAAGCACAATATCATTTTCTTCTATAGCTTTAGAAAGTATATTTTTTATCTCTCTTTCATCATCATTTACTTTGCCATAAAACTTACTATCACAAGATAATGCTAAAGTTCTTGATACAAGCATAGGAGCATTAGCATCATATATCTGACCATCTTTTAACCTCTCTCCAATATTTGCTATTTCATCTCCTGTAGAAACAACTGCTACTTTGATTTTTTTCTTCACATCAATATTTGAAAAACCAAAACCTGCTAATATCGCTATATCTTTTGGAAGTAAAAATTTTTTATCTAGTATCTTTTCACCTGTTTTTTTATTGTTTCCTTTTTTTATTACATTATTACTAATTTCTTTTTTTGTAAATTTAATAGTAGTTTTATCTGCTTCTATTTTTTCAGTCCATTCAACTCTCTGTACAGCATTGCAATTTTCTGGCAGCATTGCTCCTGTCATAATCTTTACACATTCACCGCTATTAATTTTTATTTTCTCACAAAGCCCGGCATATATTATTTTGTCTTCAATTAAAACATAATTATCTTTATTTTCATCTTCTTTATTATAGGCATACCCGTCCATAGATGATTTACTAAAAGGAGGGTCATCATTCAAAGCATAAATATCATTAACTAAAACTCTATTATAAGAATCAAGTACAGATATTTTCTCTTCGCCATAATCCTCTATATTTTCTAATACCAATTTTAAAGCCTCATCAGGATGCAAAAAAGTTCTAGACATTTTTAATTACCTCAAAAATAAAATATTAAACTATATTATTCTAAAAACATAATATTATCAATATTAATAGCTAAATTTATCTCCATTCCAATATAATAATCTTTTTTATAATTATCTTTATTCAAATGCCATATTATTTCACTTTCAGTATTTATAGGAGTAACAGTGATAACATAAGAAAAAATCTCTTCTACTATCTTTTTAATACGGCATTTCATATTAATGTTTTGAGAATTATTAAAATCATTATATTCAAAAAAACTATTAGCCCTAACTCCAACATAATTTATATTATTATTATTATTATTAATTATAATATTCCAATCAACACACTCTATTTTTTTATCACCTAATAATCTCACTTTCGAAAAGTTCTCACACCCAACAAGCAAAGCAGAAAAATATGTCTTTGGAGTTTTAAAAATATTATGCTTAGAATCTATAACTTCAAATTTACCTCTGTTTAATATACCTATATTATCAGCCATCTTATAAACTTCTTCTCTATTATGGGATACAAATAATGTAGTGCCGTTAAACTCTTTTATATTAAATAAAATAAACTTTTCTAACTCCAACTTTATATGATAATCTAAAGCACTCAAAGGTTCATCTAATAATAACATATTAGGTGATGATACAAATATTCTTGCTAAAGCTGTCCTCTGCTGTTCGCCTCCAGATATCTCTCTTGGCTTTTTATTTCTTATATCATATATAAAAAACTTTTTCGTTATATCTTCAATATTAATATCTTTATTTCTAATTCCTGTTTTTATATTTTCTTCGACTGTCATGTTTGGAAATAAAGCATAATTTTGAAATAAAAATCCAACATTTCTTTTTTGCGGTTTAATATTAATATGTCTTTTAGAATCATAAAAAATTTTTCCGTCAAGTTCTATATATCCGCTGTCTGGTTTCTCTATACCTGCAATACATTTCAAAGCCATACTCTTACCGCTTCCAGAAGCCCCAAGTATAGCGAACACTCCTCCACCACTCGCCTCAAATTGCAAATCTAAATCAAAATTAGATAATCTCTTTTTAATATCAACTATTAAGCTCAATATTAAAACCTCAAAATATATTTTTTATAATCTTTTTTTAATGCTATTAGAAACAGGTATTATAATATTCATCATCATTATGCTTATAAACGATATAGCAACAATTATTGCAACCCACCTAAAAGCTAAATCTCTATCTCCAGCCTGCACGGCTGTATATATAGCAAGAGATATAGTTTGAGTTCTATTAGGTATGTTTCCAGCAATCATAATAGTAGCGCCAAATTCTCCTAAAGCCCTTGTAAAAGAAAGTATAGTTCCACCTAATATAGATTGCCAGCTATTTGGAAGTATTATTCTCCAAAATATCCAATTTTCAGATTTACCTAATGTTTTAGCGGCATTTATAATATTAGTGTCTATCTGCTCAAAAGCTCCTTTACTAGTTCTGTACATTAATGGAAAAGAAACTATAAAAGAAGCAAGTATAGCCCCCCTCAAAGTAAAGATAAAAGGAAAACCTAATTTTTCAACTATGCTTCCTATAAAAGAATTTCTTCCGAAAAATATAAGCAAAAAAAATCCAACAACCGTAGGAGGAAGTACTAAAGGAAGAGTAAATACTATATCAAATATAGATGAAAATCTCTTTATCTTAAAAACTGCAAAAGCAATATATATTCCAACAAAAAAAGTAATTATAGTAGAATAGAATGCTGTTTTTAAAGAAAGTATTAATGGAGAATATTCCATATTATTCTACTACATTATTTTACTACAGTAAAACCATAATTTTGAAATATCTCTTTTGATTTATCTGTAGAAATATACTCTATAAACTTCTTTGCTTCTTCTTTGTTTTGAGAAGATTTTATTATCGATATAGGATAAATAACTTTTTTATGAGTACCTTCTGGAGCTTCTGCTATTATATTAATATTTTTTGCTATTTTAGCATCTGTAGCATACACTATTCCGCAATCAACTTCAGCAGTCTCTACCCAATCAAGAACATTTCTAACATCAGAACCATAAACAGCTTTTTCTTTAGCAATATCTAATATAGATAAATTACTTAATATCTCTTCAGAATACTGTCCTACTGGCACACTTTTTGGCTCGCCAAGTCCAATTTTTTTCACATTAGAATTAGTTATATCTGTAAATGATTTAATATTTAAATTAGAGTTTTTTGGAGTAATTAAAACAACTTTATTTTCAAGTAAATCTTTTCTAGTTTCACTGTCAATTAAACCTTTTTCTTCTAAAGCATTCATTTGTTTTTGAGCTGCAGAGAAAAATATATCGGCAGGAGCAGAGGCTTCTATTTGAGCTTGCAAAGCACCTGATGAAGCAAAAGAAAATATAACTTCTGTTGATGTTTCTTGTTTATAATTATTAGCTAATTCTGTAAGTACATCTGTTAGGCTTGCTGCTGCTAATACATATATTTCTTTATTTTCTGAATTAGATTGAGTATTATTTGATTGATTACATGATACAAACAAATATGATATTAAAAAAAATGCAAACATAATCTTTTTCATAAAATTTCCTTATATTTCTTTTAATAAAATTTTATTAAATATTATTAATGCCCTTCACCTTTTATCATAGCTATAATATGTTCAAGCAAAGGTATAATTAATTTAGTGCAATATTTTGCTGCTTTCTCACTTCCTGGAAAGTTTACCACAAATACATTATCATTAATCCCAGCATAACCTCTTGAAAGAGAAGCAAATATAGTCTCTTTTATAGATTCCTGCCTTAAATAATCAGATACTCCCCTAACCTCTTTCTTACAAAACGCCATTGTAGCTTCAGGAGTTACATCTCTTTTTGATAAACCTGTTCCTCCTGTAGTTATTATTATATCAAACTTATCTTTATTATTTTCTAATGTATTTAATATTACATCATATTCATCTGGTATAATAATTTTATTTATAATTTTATCTTTTAATTCTTCTTCCAAAGTTTTTATAATAATCTCACCAGATTTATCTTGATATATGCCTTTATATGCCCTATCAGATACAGTAATAACAAGTATCCTCAACTGTAATCTCTCCTCCCTTAATTACCCTTGCAAATATGCCCCTCTTAGGCATAATACAATCGCCAACCAACTTTTTTATGTCGCAGCCTTTATGGCATTCTTTTCCTATTTTTGAAACTTCTAATATTGTATCACCTATATATATTTTAGTGCCTATTTTTAAACTATAAAGCTCTACACCTTTGGTAGTAATATTTTCAGCAAAATCACCAGGCTTTAAATTAGTATTCATTTTTTTATTTGTGTACTCTATATCTTCAATTGCAAGCAAAGAAACTTGTCTATCTGTCAATTTACCAAAATGAGCATCATTAAATACACCTTTATCCTCAACTAAAACAATGTTTTTTACAGGTATTTTTATAGTACCAGTATTCTCAGATATATTTAAAGACACTAAACTAAATTCTTTATTTTCCATATTTGTATTAGTATATTAAAAAAACAAAAATAGTCAATAAAATTATCTATTATTTTTATTAACATATTTTTTTAATTTAATCAAAAACTCATTTTTACCATTCTCATCTGTAAGAATATATTTAAAAATAAATCTAAAATAAGGATGATAAACATATATAGTTTCTTTTATTGTTATTTTTGTCTTATCTTCACCTTCATCTTCCAATATATATGTCCACAAAACAGTAAATTCATTCTCTAATTTAACAATAGACACTTCTGTTCTATCATCAGTATTGATTCTTCTCACTTCAGTTAGCTCTTGATATGTTTTCCTGTTACTATAGGTTTGCATAATCTTTAATTTATCATTTTCTATATTTTCTACTTGTACTAATGATAAATATTTTAACCATATAGGATAATTCTCATAATTTACTAACAAATCAAATAAATCATTTCTTTTTATTTGTAAAATAGAAGATTTTGATTTTGTAAATGATGGATATAATTTTTTTCCTATATGGTTAGGTACTAATATCATTACAGCCATTAATATTAATGGAAGAATTATAAACACTGGAACTAAATAGAACATAATATTTCTTTAATCTATTATAAAAGCATTAATTACAAGATGCCTTACCTGTTCTTATATTTGTTCCGCCTGCTGCTTTTATCATACTTATAATATTCTGATTTTTTGACTCGCAAGCATAAGTATAGGCTGTCTTATTTAATTGCTTGCTTACAATATTTACATCTACTTTTTTATCCAAAAGAAATTTAACAGCTTCTTCTCTGCTATTACCTGCTGCTACCATTAGCATAGTTTCTCCGTCTCTTTTATCCTGCTCATTTAAATCAAGCTTACCATTATATAAAGGATACAAATATTCAATTACATCTATATTTCCGCCAAGTATAGCAGATTTGAAAGCACTTGTAACATCAGCAGTGTCCCCAGCATATAAATTAGCTCCTCTATCTACTAAATACTCAACTATATCCAAATATCCTATAAATGCCGCCCAACCTAAAGCTGTTTGTTTTAAGCTTGCTGTATCTTGAACTTCAATATCCTGTCCTGCTTCAACCATTCTTTTTATCTCTTCTAAATTACCCTCTTTAACAGCATCAAACCATTTTGCATTAGGGCCTTTAGATTTTTCTCTATAAAATATTCTATGAGAAAGCCTTCTTGGATTTGCTAAATTAGTTAATTGTTCCGGAGTTAATCTTGTAAATCTAGTAACTTGAGAATACAAAGATAATGACATAAATAAACTAATAACTATAAAAAATACACTTCTTTTCATTTTTACCCCCTATTATGATAAAATTAGGATTATTATACTTTATATTATAATATTATCAATACATTATATAAACAAAAATCAATATACTTTATATTAAGAAAATCATTAAAACCATAAACTATATTTTCAAATAACAAAAAATTGACAACTAAAAAAAAGTTAGTATAATACTTAACATAATTAAAAAATAAGGTTTAAATAAGTTTAAGGAAAGTTTATGAAAAAAATTATATTATTAATAATGGCTTTCTTAATAAGCTGCAATAATAACAAATCAGATAACACACAAAACAATACAACAGTTAATAACAATACAAACATAATAATCAATAATAATACTCAAAATACAAATCAAATTATAAATAACCAAACAACTGCAACAAGAAATAAAAAACCTGAATTCAAAAATAAATATCCAATTAAAAATTACACAGAAGAAGAAATCGATGAAATATTATACAAAACTATTGACTCAGAATTAGCAGATTATGGAATATCCGACAATTCCAAAAAAGAAAGAAGAGAAGAAGAGAAACAAAGATTAGAGCCTATAAAAGATTTATTATTAAAAGGCATAAATAGCAAAGATGAAAATGGAAATAATGTATTAATGTTAATACCTAAACTTGATTATAGAAATTATGCTTATAATGATTTAGTAAGATGGCTTGTTGAACATGGCATTAGTTTAGATGATACTGAAATACTAAATTACAATTATACTGATAAAATAATAGATTATTTATTAGATAGCGGAGTTAATTTTGACTATCAAACAGTATATAATAAAATTGACTTAAACAATAATAATTATAATTTAATATCAAAATTGATTAAAAAGTTAGAATCTGCAGGTTATTATTTTTCTGATATAGATTATCAATTACAAAGCGATTTATTATTTCAATCAATTTTAGCTGATAATTTAGATTTAGTAAAATTATTTTTAAAACTTGGTGCTGATATTAATTCCATAAACAGAATGAGAGATGGTTATGTGGGAACTCCTTTAATGTATAGTGCCTATTATGAAAAGTATGATATTATGGATTATTTAAAAGATAAAAATGCGGATATTACTATTCACTGCTTTCAAGATACAGAAGAATTAGAAAGTATCCATAATGATAGCCATATATCTTTTGTATTGATGGAAGATTTTCCTGTTTTAAGTCCTACAAATTTAATTAATACTGTTATCACTGGAAATAATAATGAAGATTTAATGATAAGAATATTAAATAAAATATCTCAAACTTTTAAATTTGCAGATACAAGCTATATTTATTCACCTGCATCGCAAACTGAATTTACAAATAATAATGAAAAATATATTTTAATACAAAGTCATATATTAAATGAAGAATATGTAGAAAACCTTATATCAATGGAAAAATATGTATACGATTTTGAAGTAAATGATAAATATTTTAATTATGTAACTATGTGGAAAAGAGATAAAAACGATGAAAATAAAGCAGAGTTTATAACAGGCTTTTATCCGATGCAAAATGAAGACTATTCACAAACTTATGATATTGCTTCATCAGGAAATTACGTTACAATAGAAGCAATAGATGACGGTACATATTATTATACATTTATAATAGAAGATAATGATTTTTATTTAGATAAATTTTCTTTTTCTAAGTATAATATATCAGATATGAAACAACAAAAAGAAGAACATTATTATAATTACAAAACAGATGCTGCTAAATTTAATCACACAAGCAGAATAAAAGCTATTGATTTAGAAAGAAGTTTCTTTAGTAAGTTAATAGAAGAATACAATAAATAAAAAATAATAAAGGGCTTTAAGTCAATTAAAAACCTCAAAACCCTTTTGTATTTAAATTAATTATAGTTTAAATTAGATTTCCTCGCCGTTCTCTATTTTAGTAAGTAAGGCAACTCTCCTATCATGTCTTCCGCCTTCATATTCAGCATCAAGCCACTCTTTTACTATCATCTTAGCTAAGTCAACTCCTACCACTCTCGCACCAAAAGCTATGATGTTAGAATTGTTATGCTGTTTGGAAAGTTTAGCAGAATATGGCTCACTGCAAACTGCCGCTCTTATGCCTTTAACTTTATTAGCAGCAAGTGAAATACCTATACCAGTTCCGCATATTAAAACTCCGCATTCACATTCTTTACTTACAATGGCATCAGCAACCTTTTTCCCATATATTGGATAGTCAACACTATCTGTGGTATGTGTACCATAATCAGTAACAGTATGTCCTAATTCCTCTAAATATTTTATTACCTCTTTTTTTAATTCAACAGCTGAATGATCGCAGCCTATAGCAATTTTCATAATTTTATTTCCTTTTTATATATATTGTTTCTAATATTAAAATCAATTTATAACAAACAATGTAAAATTATTTATAAATTATAAGAAAACTCTAATATAGCATAAGTTTTATTATCTTCACTATCAAACTTTAGTAAAACTTTATCATCAATTACAGCTTTCTTTACAACAATAGTGTCTCCCAAAGCAGCTGGAACCCTGTATTCTATTCTTATTCTTTTATAATTATCTTCTACATAATCTATTGCCATATCAATATATCTTGCATTATTCACATGATTATTATCATCTATAAAATATTTTTTTACTTTAAATCTATCAACTTCTTTTAAAGTATTATTATCAACTTTTATCTTTCTAGGCAAATAATTCATTTCCTGCTTTTTATCAAATTTAATTTTTTTAATAAAATCAGAAGGTACTCTAATTAAATTACCATTGGATAAATCAACAAACCCGCCTATAGCATAACAAATAACAAGCTCATTATAATTCTCATCATATATCACAGTGTTTCTGTATCCGTAAGCCTCATTGCATTCATACACATAAGTACGCACTATAACTTTGTCGCTATATTTTGGAAGCTTGTATATATCAACCTGTCTTGATACTAAAAACATACTAACATTATTTTCATTAAAATATTTTGTAAGTTCTTCCTCAGAATCTAATTGAAAAAATGAACAATCCTGCATTAAATCAAATATTGATGAAGTTTTTAAAAGTCCGTCTTTATCAATTTGACTAGTACCAACAACTGCTTTCATTTCATACATAATTAGTAAACCTTTTTAATTAAAATACTTTTTTAAATATTATAATACTAAAATAATAATTGTCAAAGAGATTATAATATTTTGATTATGAGCAAATTTACCGCACGGTTAATAATTTTATATAAATATAAAAAAATTAAAAAATGAAATTTATATAATTTATAAAATATGTTTAGCGTGAGGATAAAGAAATTTAAAATTATTTTAATACCCCTATAGTAAGCATTCTTCCAATCTGAAGAGCATCTCTTCTATAAGAATAAAAATTATCATCATAACTATTAAGATTAGAAAGTTCAATATTATTCTCTAAAATACCGCATTCTATCATTTGACTCTTTACTTCTAAACCATTATCAATATGCCATTTATTATTAATTATAGTTTTATTTTTAAAATGAATTGCTACTTCTTCGCCTACTTCATAATCTTTTAAAGCTATGTAAGGACCAATATAAGCATACATTTTAGATGGATTAGCATTATATTCTTTTATCATAGTATTAATAGTTTTTTCTGTAATATTTTGAACTGTACCTCTCCAACCAGAATGAATTGCCGCCATAGAATTACTTTCACTGCAATAAAGTATTATAGGAACACAATCAGCTGTCTGAACTACTAATGGAATATTTTTTAAGCTGGTTATTATAGAATCAGTTTCTTTAACTAATTTTTCTCTGCTTCCAAATAAATTAATATTAGTTTCATCTATTTTTACTATATTATCTTTATGGACTTGATTCATAAAAATGGCTTTATTAATATCAAAACCAATAGTATTAAAAAAAGTCTTCTCTTGATTGTCTCTATATTCTAAAGTAATGTCTTTAGGATTTACATTCGATTCTTTAGAAAGCACAGCTATATATATATTATCATTTTTATTATTAGGATAATAAATATTATGCATTCTTTAGCCTTTTAATCTCCGCCTCTAATTCTTTTACTTTATTAGTAAGGTCTTTAGTTTCGCTTCTGGATTGTTCCATAATATTTTCATACAAAACAAAAAACTTCTGTGCATATTCCAATTTTTGCTTTAATTCATTTATCTCTTCTTTATAGATGTCTATTTTAGAAGCGAGAAGTTTATTATCTTCCTGCAATTCTAAAATAGTTTCTTTATCATTATATTCCACTTATACAAATCCTAATTTTTTCTATATAATATAATTATGTACATTAAAATTAAATTGTCAAGTTAAATTACATAATTATATTATCATAATCAAGTAAATATGAACTATAATACAAATAATTATTTAACAATTAATTATTATATGTTAGATACAATAATGTCTGATATTTCAGAACATTTTACTAATTTGTATAAATTAGATATATTTTTATCTTTAGGCATAATATCTATAGTTCTATAGCCTTCTTCTATGGTTTTATAAACGGCATTTTCTATATTTTCTGCCTCTTTATCTAAATTAAAAGAATGTCTAAACATCATAGCAAGAGAAAGTATAGTACCTATAGGATTAACCAAATCCTTACCTGCAATATCAGGAGCAGAACCATGAATAGGCTCATACATGCCAACTGTATTATCAGCAAGACTTGCAGAAGGAGCCATACCAATAGAACCAGTTATAACGCTAGCCTCATCAGAAAGTATATCTCCAAACATGTTTTCTGTAACTATAATACCAAATTGAGAAGGATTAGCAATAATCTGCATAGCAGCATTGTCAACATACATATCATTATATTTAATGTCGCTATACTCTTTTGATAAATTATTCATAACCTCACGCCATAATTTAGAAGTATGAAGCACATTAGCTTTATCAACGGAAGTTAAAGGCTTTTTAAGTTTTCTAGCCATCTCAAAAGCAACCTTACCTATTCTTTTTATTTCATTTTCATCATAAGGCATAATGTCTATTGCTTTTTTTGTGTTATTAGTGTTTTCAAATTTATGCTCTCCAAAATATACTCCCCCTGTAAGCTCTCTCACTATAACAAAATCAATATCATTTTTAGTGATAATTTCTTTTAGAGGTGAAGCATATTCTAATGGTTTAAGCATTTTTATAGGTCTAATATTAGCATAAAGCCCCATACCTTTTCTTAATTTAAGAAGCCCTTTCTCTGGTCTGTTTTCTGGAAGAACATTATCCCATTTAGGTCCTCCAACAGCACCCAAAAGCACAGAATCAGAAGATTTGCATTTTTCTAAATTTTCATCAGTTAAAGGAACTCCATATTTATCTATAGAAGCTCCGCCCATATCAACATATTCTAAATTGAATTTATGAGAATATTTTTGCTCTATTTTTTTTAATACATCAATAGCCTTAGAAATAATTTCAGGACCAACCCCGTCCCCTTCAATAACAACAATATTTTTTTCCATAAATAATTATCCCTTAAATTAATTTTTTAAAGAGTTCAAAAGCCCATTAGAATTAATAATATTTTTTATAAACTCTGGAAAAGGCTCTGCTTTGTAGCTTTCATTTTTAGTAATGTTTGTAATAATACCGCTGTCAAAATCAACTTCAACCTCATCACCAGCATTTATTTTTTTACTAGCCTCATCGCATTCTAATATAGCAAGCCCTATGTTAATAGAGTTTCTATAAAATATTCTAGCAAAAGATGAAGCTATAACGCAGGATATACCAGATTCTTTAATAGCAATAGGAGCATGCTCTCTTGAAGAACCGCATCCGAAATTCTCTCCTCCCACCATTATATCGCCTGCTTTAACCTTGCCTACAAAATCTTTATCAATATCTTCCATACAATGAGAAGCCAACTCTGTATGATTAGCAGTATTTAAATATCTTGCAGGAATGATAACATCAGTATCAACATTATCTCCATATTTATGAACGAAACCTTTAGCTTTCATATTTTCTCCTAATTTAATTATTATTAATAATAAATACGGCTATAAAAAACTACATTCCTAAAAACTTTAAGCCGTAAAATTAATTAAATACACTAAAAATTTTATATTTTGTTGTAAATATTTCTGGGGCTTTGCCCCAGACCCCACTTCTTTTGGTGACCCAAAGAAGCAAAAGGACTGCAATTTTATATCCAAAATTATAATTTATATAATGTATTATATCTATAATTAAAAAATTTTATACTTAATTATTCTAAATACATTTTGAAATATTTCTATTATTTAGGCTCTGTTATGTATCCTGTCAAAGCACTATATGCTGCTGTAGCAGGACTAGCCAAATATACTTTTGAAGTTTTATCTCCCATTCTTCCAACAAAGTTTCTATTAGTTGTAGTAACAGCAACCTCATCATGTGCAAGTATTCCCATATATCCGCCTAAACAAGGTCCGCATGTAGGAGTTGATACTGCACAACCAGCGTCAATAAATATATCCATATAGCCTAATTTTATGCACTCTTTATAAACTTTCTGCGTAGCAGGAATAATTATGCATCTTACATTCTTAGCTACTTTTTTTCCTTTTAAAATGTTGGCAGCTATAGCCATGTCGGATAATCTTCCATTAGTACAAGAACCTATAACAACCTGATCAACTTTTATGTCTTTTAATTCTTTAGCTTCTTTTGTGTTTTCAGGTAAATGCGGGCAAGCAACTGTAGGCTCAATTGCAGATAAATCAATATCATACTCTTTTTCATAAACTGCATCATCATCAGCTTTAAAAATAGTATAATCTCTTTTTACTATGTCTTTCAAGAATTCTATAGTTTTGTCATCAACTTCAAATATTCCGTTTTTAGCGCCTGCCTCAATAGCCATATTAGAAATACAAGCCCTGTCGTCCATAGTAAGAGATGAAACACCCTCTCCCCTAAACTCCATAGATTTATATAATGCACCGTCAACTCCTATCATACCTATAATATGAAGTATAACATCTTTTCCAGATACATTTGGCTTTAACTTTCCTTTAAGATTAAACTTAATAGCAGCAGGGACCTTAAACCAAACCTTTCCAGTAGCCATAGCAGCAGCCATATCTGTACTTCCAACACCAGTAGAAAAAGCACCAAAAGCCCCATAAGTACAAGTATGAGAATCCGCCCCAATTATAACTTCACCAGGAGCAACTAAACCCTTTTCTGGCAAAAGTGCATGCTCAACACCCATATCACCCACATCATAATAATGAGTAATATCATGCTTATTAGCAAAATCTCTACATTGTTTGCACTGCTCTGCAGCTTTAATATCTTTGTTTGGAGCGAAATGGTCCATAACCAAAGCTATTTTTTCTTTGTCAAAAACTTTATTAAAACCATGCTTTTCAAATTCATTTATAGCAACAGGACTTGTTATGTCATTGCCTAAAACTAAATCGGTTCTAACCATTATAAGCTCACCTGCTTCAACTTTATCAACTCCAGCATGTGCAGCTAAAATCTTTTGTGTGATAGTCATTTTTATATCCTTCAATAATTAATTAGCATAAATATATAAAATCATAATATATCATAAAAAAGGGCTTCTACAATATTAAAAATTGCATAAGCCCTATATAAAAATTATAATTTATTCAAACCATTAATATAAGCCATCAAACTTGCCTGTATAATATCTGTACTTACAGCTCTTCCAATAACTGTTTTATTATCAGAAGCAAGTCTCACAATAACCTCTCCTAAAGCATCTTCACCTTCTGTAATGGCATTAATGCTATATGTAACCAATTTAGCTCTATTTGATGTTACAGAGTCAATAGCTCCAAATGCCGCATCAATAGGTCCGTTTCCTTTTCCTATAGCCTCAACAACATTCTCTTTATTGTCAATTATAGATACAGAAGCAAAAGAAGATATTGAATCACTGTCATTAACCATAAAGCTTTTTAATGTGTATGTAGGATTTTCTATATTTGTATTTCCTATTAACAATGCTTCAATATCAGAATCAGTAACTATCTTCTTCTTATCTGCCAAAGCTTTAAACTCTGTAAACTTATCCTCTAAGACTTTATCATCAATGTCATAACCCAAAGATTCAATTCTGTCTTTAAAAGCATGCTTACCAGAATGTTTTCCTAATACCATTTTATTTTGAGGTATTCCTATATCTTCAACATTCATAATCTCATAAGTAGAACGTTCTTTCAATACACCATGTTGATGAATACCAGCCTCATGAGCAAAAGCATTAGCTCCAACTATAGCCTTATTTGGAGCAACCACCATACCAGAAATTGTAGATAATAATTTTGAAACTTTATAAATGCGTTTAGTGTTAATATCAGTATAAGCATTATAAAAATCTTTTCTTGTTTTTATGCCCATTACAATCTCTTCTAAACTAGCATTACCAGCACGCTCACCTATACCATTAATAGTACATTCTACCTGAGTAGCACCAGCTAACACTGCAGATAAAGAATTAGCAGTACCAAGTCCTAAATCATCATGACAATGCACAGATATATCAACATTCTCTATACCTTTAACATTCTCTTTTAAATATTTTATTAAGTCAGCCATTTCAATAGGAGTAGTATATCCTACAGTATCAGGAACATTTATAGTAGTAGCCCCGTTCTCAATAGCAACAGAATAAGCCTTAGCCAAAAACTCTCTGTCGCTTCTTGATGCATCCTCAGCAGAAAACTCTATAAATTCGAATTTGGTTTTAGCATAAGAAACAGATTCTTTTATAGTTTCTAATACTTGCTCTCTGGTCATCTCTAATTTATGCTTTAAGTGTATATCACTTGTAGCTATAAATGTATGAAGCATAGGGTGTTTTGCCTCAGCAAGTGCCTCATAAGCTCTGTCTATATCTTTTTTGTTGCATCTTGCTAAGCTTACCAATTTTGCATTTTCTACAACCTTACTTACTTCTCTTATGGCATTGAAATCATCATCAGAACATATAGCAAAACCTGCTTCTATGATATCAACACCTAATTTGTCTAATTCAGCTGCCATCTCTAATTTTTCAGCCAAATTCATAGTACAACCAGGAGACTGCTCTCCATCTCTTAAAGTAGTATCAAAAATTTTAATCTTTCTCATTGTTAAAACCTTTTTATAAATAAACCATTGTATAATTAAATATTTTTATTAATTTTGCTTGTGTAAAATTATATTTTTATTTTGATATCTGGGGCTTTGCCCCAGACCCCACTTCTTTTGTTGCCACAAAGAAGCAAAAAGGCTATATTTTAATATAAATTTAATATTCATATCAAACAATCATAGTTAATATACATTATAATTATTTTTTACTTGCACTTTTTGGTTCTTTTTGCGGCGGGAAAAAGAACAATAAAAAATTACAAACTTAAAAATTTTAAATATAAAACTCCTATATAAAAATATTTAATTATAGCTCTGAGTTTGGATAAAAATTACTTTTTAATCCAGCTCATCATCTTTCTTAACTCTGCACCGACTTTCTCTAATTTATGCTCACTCTCTAATCTCTTAGTAGCATTAAATTTAGCCTTGCGTCCTGCACTAAACTCTTGTATAAACTCACTAGCAAAAGTTCCGTCTTGTATCTCTCTCAATACTTTTTTCATCTCTTTTCTAGTTTCTTCTGTTATCATTCTTCTGCCAGTTCTGTAATCGCCGTATTCAGCAGTGTTTGAAATAGAATATCTCATCATAGCAAAACCGCCTGAATATATTAAATCAACGATTAACTTCATTTCATGTATACATTCAAAATAAGCCATTTCTGGTTCATAACCTGCTTCTACTAAAGTGTCAAAACCAGCTTTCATTAACTCTGTAACACCGCCGCATAACACTGCTTGCTCACCAAAAAGGTCTGTTTCAGTTTCTTCTCTAAATGTTGTCTCAAGTATACCAGCACGTCCTGCACCTATTCCAGAAGCATAAGCTAATGCATAATCTTTAGCCCTTCCGCTTTTATCTTGATAAACTGCTATTAAACTTGGAACGCCTCTTCCTTCTAAATACTGACTTCTTACAGTGTGTCCAGGTCCTTTTGGTGCTACCATTATAACATCTATATCTTTAGCAGGCATTACAAATTGAAAATGAATATTAAATCCATGAGCAAACATTAATACATTGCCTTCTTTCATATATGGAGCTACCTGACTATTATAAATATCAGCAGCAACCTCATCTGGTACAAGCATCATTACTATATCAGCAGCCTTAGCAGCTTCTGATACTTCCATTACTTTAAATCCTGCTTCTTCAGCCTTTTTGCAATTAGCACTGTCTTTCCTAAGTCCTACTATAACATTCATTCCGCTGTCTTTTAGGTTTTGAGCATGAGCATGCCCCTGACTGCCGTATCCCATTATAGCTATGGTTTTTCCGTCTAATAATCCTAGATTACAATCAGCATCATAATATTTTTTTATCATTTTATTTCTCCTTAATATTTGTTTTTTTAGTTTTATAAAAATATTTATTAAAAATTATTTAAAATTATCAAAAATCAAAATTATTTATTATATTCATATCAGGCACATCATCACCCAGCTGTATTGATGTTACCCCTGTCCTTGAAAGCTCTAATATGTTAAAATCTTTTAACGCCTCTAAATAACCGTCTATTATAGAAGCAGAAGCAGTAATCTCTACTATCATGCTCTTACTTCCTATATCAAGTATAAGCCCATTATGAGCATTGGTTATATCGCAAATTCTACGTTTATTAGAATCATCTATCTCTATTTTTACTAATAATAAATCTCTTATTATGCTATTACAATGGTCTATTAAATGAACTGAATGAACCTCTATAAGTTTAGAAGTTTGTTTCATAATCTGAGTAATATGCAAATCATCTCCCTCTGTAACTATAGTCATTCTTGATATACTTGGAACACAAGTTACTGAACAAGTAATAGTTTCTATATTAAAACCTTTTTGACTAAATAATAATGTAATTCTGTTTAATACACCAGAACTATTATCTACAAATAAAACTAAAACTCTTCTTTGTTTGCTATTCATTTTTCACTCCTACTATTTTTAATCTACTATTATATCATCTACTGTTCCGCCAGCTGGAATCATAGGCAAAACTCTCAAATCTTTATCTATAACACATTCTATCCACACAGGAGATTTGCATTTTAATGCCTCTTCAAAAACACTTTCAAATTCACTTATAGTTTCGCATCTAAAACCTTTAGCCCCAAAACCTTCGGCAACTTTTACATAATCCATTCTTTTATTTATATCTGTACTTGAGTATCTTTTGTCATAAAATATAGTTTGCCATTGTCTAACCATACCCAATGTACTATTATTAAGTATTATAGTTATAATAGGTAAATTATACTCAACAGCTGTTGCTACTTCATTTAAATTCATATAAAAAGAACCGTCTCCTGTTATATGTATGACTTTCCTATCTGGTTTAGCCACCTGAACGCCTAAAGCAGCTCCATATCCAAAGCCCATAGTTCCCAAACCTCCGCTTGTTATAAAGCTCCTTGGTTTAGTATGACGTATATACTGAACAGCCCACATCTGATGCTGACCTACATCTGTAACATAAATAGCATCATCTTTAGTTTTATCACCTATTATATTCATAACTCTGCTTGGATAAATGCCGTCTTTATTAGTGTTTCTCTTAAAATTTTCTTCTTTTTCTTTTGATATTAAATCAGATAAATATTTTACCCATTCATCATCTTTCACTCTTTTTACAAGTTTATTAAACCTATCTAATACATCATTCAAATCGCCTATTATGCTATAATCAACATTAACATTTTTATTAATCTCACTTCTGTCAATGTCTATATGCACCTTTTTAGCGGCTCCTCCAAATTTAGAAGTATTCAAAGCAACCCTATCACTAAACCTAGTACCAATAGCAAGTATTAAATCAGCTTCATTCATAACCTTATTGGCAGTAGCAGAGCCATGCATTCCCAAAAGCCCTATATTTAATTTATCATTATATCCTAATACACCAGCCCCCATTAAGGTATGCACTGAAGGGATATTAGTATTAATCATAAACTCTCTTAATTTGTCGCTTGAATCTTTAGCCCCTCCTCCAAAATATATGATAGGCTTTTTAGATTCATTTATTAATTTTGCTACTTCTTTTATAGTGTTTTCATCTTCAGAACTTATTTGAACTTGTTTTGGAGTAATTTTTTGTCTTTTAGTAAATTCTGTTTCTGCTATTGTAATGTTTTTTGGTATGTCTATTAAAACAGGTCCCTTTCTTCCAGTATTTGCTATATAGAAAGCCTTTCTAATAGTATCAGCCAAATCATTAACATCTCTAACAACGAAATTATGTTTTGTAATAGTCATTGTTATTCCTGCAATATAAACCTCTTGAAAAGAATCTTTACCTATCAAACTTGTAGGCACGTTTGCAGTAATAGCAATCAAAGGCACACTATCCATATATGCTGTAGCTAATGGTGTTACTAAATTAGTAGCTCCCGGTCCGCTTGTTGCAATTACTACTCCTGTTTTTCCGCTTGCTCTTGCATACCCATCAGCTGCATGACAGGCTCCTGTTTCATCAACTGGCATTATATGCCTTATTTTATCTCTATATTTATAAATAGCATCGTATATGTTTAAAGCAGCTCCGCCCGGATAACCAAATACAGTATCTACTCCCTCCTCTATTAAAACTTCAATTAAGATGTCTGAACCGTTCAATTGCATAAAAATCTCCTAAAATCTACTAAATTCTATATATAGTATTATAAATATATACAAATATAACAGAATATAATTATTATTTTTGTTTTATTTTTTTATGTATGTGTATTGTTTTTTATGATAGAAACTTTACAGGATAATAATGAGAGATAGGAGAATAATAGATATGTTAGTTTGATTGAAATGTTTGAAAAATGACTTCATACATCTTCCCCTTATCTTATTTTTGTATATATTATATAATACTTCTAACAATATTGCAATAGCAAAAACAAATATTTTGATAAAAAAATTATGTTATCTAATAAAATATAATTCAAAAAAATACAAATATGTAATTTAAGAGTGTTGACTTTTTATTTAAAAAAAAGATAATTATAATATATAAAATTAATACTTTTTAGGAGGAATAATTATGGGTATTTCAGATGAAATAAAATCCGGCATTTATACTGGTATAGGATTTATGCTTAAAGGCAAAGAAAAAGTAGAAGAAGCAGCAAAAGAGTTTATAAAAGATAAGAATATGAGCACTGAAGAAGGCGAGAAATTTGTAAAAGAAATGGTTACTAAGGCTAATGAAACTAAAGAAGAAATTACTCAGTATTTAGATGAAAGAATAAAAACTACTATGGATAAAGCTGGATATGTAAAAAAAGAAGAATATGATGCTATAAAAAAAGAGTTAGAAGAATTAAAAAGCAAAATAAACAATCAGCAGTAATTTGTAAATTATAAACATTATTAAAACATTTGGGGCATATTGTGAAAGGAAAAAAGTCTTTAAATAGAACAAAAGAAATTATATCAGTTATAATGGCATACGGTTTTAAAGATATAATTGCTGTTACGCCTATACTAAAATTAGTAAAAAATCCAATACAGAAATTTAACGTAAAATACAAAGGTATAGATTTAAGAGGCTACACACGAGGTCAGAGAATAAGAATGGCCTGCGAAGAACTTGGCACTACATTTGTAAAGTTAGGTCAAATACTTTCAAATAGAAGCGATATACTTCCTAAAGACATTATTGATGAATTAAAAAAACTTCAAAATAATGTTAAGCCTTTTGATGAAAAAGAAGCCGTAGCAATAGTAGAACAAGAATTGAAAAAAACTATAACTGAAGCTTTTGAATCTTTTGATACTACTCCTAAAGCAAGTGCCTCAATTTCTCAAGTGCATACTGCTGTATTAAAAACTGGTGAAAAAGTTGCTATAAAAGTAAAAAGACCAAACATAGAAGAAAATATACTTAATGATATTGAAATAATAACTTGGCTTTCTTCTATATTAGAAAAATATAATGAAGAGTTTGCTTTGATAAGACCGGAAAAATTAATAAAGGCTTTTAAAAATCAGCTTTTACAGGAATTAGATTTTAATTTCGAAAAAAATAACACTATAAAATTTCAAAAGTTTTTCAAAAATAATAAAAATATAAAAATAGCTAAAATCTACGAAGAATACAGCACAAAAAATATATTAACTATGGAATATATAGAAGGAATTAAGATCTCTGATATTAGTCCTGATGATACAAAATATGATAGAAAAAAGTTAGTTTCTATTGGTGTTGATTGTGTATTAGAGCAGATATTTAAATTAGGTTTCTTTCATGCTGACCCGCACCCTGGTAATTTAATGGCTTTAGATAATAATGTATTATGTTTTTTAGATTTTGGTATGATTGGGTTTATACCTCCTACTTCAAAAGAGGCTTTCTCTTCTCTTATAATGAGCATCAATAATGCTGATTATATTAATCTTGCTAAAGCTGTATTAGATTTGTGTAATCATAGCGAAATACAGAATATGGAAGATTTTAATATGGCTATATTTATGCTGGTAAATAAATATATAGATATGCCATTAGAAAACATAAACATAGAAGATATATTTAATGAACTTATATCTATAATAAGAGAGTTTAGATTAATGCTCTCTGGAAATATAATGCTTCTTATAAAATCTTTAATAGTATTAGAAGGGGTTGGAAGAGATTTGGATAAAGACCTTAAATTGGTAGAACATATAAAGCCTTTTGCTTTTAAATATGTTAAAGAACAATTAAAACCTGATAATCTATTAAAACAATCGAGGAATTTAATTAATGATTATTTTCATGTTTTAAAAAATGTGCCTTCCGATTTAGGTGAAGTTATAAACCTAATGAGAAAAGGAAATATTAGAATACAGCTTGAACATAAAAAACTCGACACTCTTGCAAATACTTTAGACAGTTTGGGAGATAGATTAAGTTATTCTATAGTATTAGCTTCATTAATCATTTCAAGCGGACTCATAATAGCTACAAAAATGCCGCCTCTAATACATGGTATATCATTAGTTGGGCTTGTTGGTTTTTTATTATCTGGAATCATGGGGTTTATTATGATTATAAGCAGATTTATAAGAAAGTATGTAAAGAAAAAATAATTATATCTTCTCCAAATACTCTTTGTTAATCCAGCCCTTTGATATGCCGTTAACATAATACCAATTAGATGATTCTTTTATCACTTTAAATTTTTCACCTTCATACACACTCGAAACAATATCAGACTTTACACTGCTTCCGCTATATATGTTAGTGTTTTTAACAATTATAATATAATCTGATATTATGATGTTATATGAATATATGGAAAAAATAAGAAAAATAATAGAGCTAATCAATAATAACCAATTTATGTTTTTATTTTTAATGAATAATACAAATAAAAATGCACTAAAAAACACAAATAAAACTAAAGCTATATAAAATCCAATTATATAAAAAGAATCATAATCTTTTCTTTCTGTTATTTTATTTATATTGTTTTTAATCTCTTTATCAAAAGGCTCTATATTCAAAGCCCTCTCATACCATAATACTGCATAACCATTACTATTAATCTCATAATATGAAGAAGCTAAATTATAATACAAATCTTTAGACACCACATTAGAGCTTATTAAATTAAGATACAAATTATTAGCTTCTATATATTGCCCTTGATTATATAAATCATTTGCACTTTTAAATATATTATTAATACTTTCCAAATCATTTTGAGCAAAAAGGAAATTGCATCCAAAAAGTAAAAACATTATAATAATTTTTTTTATACACATAAATAAAAGTCCAATTACTTCTTTTTGTTAATATTAGTAATTATCTCAATAGCCTTACTATGATAATCTATATTTTCAATTTGTTTATTTCCAGAATAAAGCTCTCTCTCACAAGAATCTATTATAGACTTTATCTCTTTTATTTTTTCTTCTTCTACTCTGCCCTTTAAGTCTAAATAAATATCTTTGGAGTTTGTATTTGATTTCTTTTTAATCTCTTTTTCTATATACGAAATAACACTTTTACAATACTCTTCTCTATTTCCTTCATTATAATTTGAAATCATTATACTAATACCAGACTCTTTATTATTATTTGAATGTGCCAAAGATAATGTTTTAATCTTTTTTGAAAATACTATAATAAAAGAAAATATTATCAAAATAAGAATATATATATAAATAATATTGATGTTTAACAAATTAAAATATTTTTCATTTTTTTTAATGTAAGTATCTCTAATATTAATAACATTAGGCTGATTATTATTATCAATAAAAGAAGAAGAGTCAATATTGCCGCCCATCATATTAAAAGATATATTTTCTGAATAAACATTACTATAACTTTTAGCCTCTGGAGAAAAATAACAAAAAGCGATATTTGACAAGCTAAACTCTCCGCTATTAGTAGCCACCATCACATATTGTTTTGTCTTTTTAGCCATCATTCTATCATCTTCAAACCAATTAGTTTCATAAGTTTTAGGCTGATAAACAGAAAAATATTTATTGATGTTTGTATCAATACTAGGCATATTTATAATAGAAGTATTTCCCTCTCCAGAAACCTCTAAACTAACAACAACCTCTTCGCCTATTTTTAAATTAGTTTTATTAGCCTTAACAGTAAAATCAAACTCACCAACCCCGCCGGAAAAGTTTTTGTATCCAGTATTATCAGGAAGAGGCAGTACCTTTATATTATACTCTTCTTCTCCATAAAGCACTCTATCAAAAAACATATTATTCTTTTCAAAAACAAATTCAGTAGTGATAATACTTTTATCTCCCTCTTTTAAAGCGTATAATACTTCTTTTTTTAATGGTATAACACTCACTCTCTTGCCGTCAATTATCTCTGTAAAAGAGTTGTATTCAGAAGAATCTGTATAAGAAATAAAATCTGTTCTGTCAGCTATTTTAGATATGCCGACTACATTAACAGGAACATGAGTATATGCTTTTTGTGTGATATATATAGGCTCATACAAATATACTTCTTTTTTATTTATTGTATTTTCAACATGTATATCTTCAGAATAATTCATAAAGCTATCAAAAGAATCAGAATCAGGAGCATCATTTTGTTTTGTTCTAACAGGATCATCTACAACCTCTAAAACAACCGGATTTGCCTTATAAGTTGTATTATCTATTTTTACAGTGATATTATCTATTTTATATACTCCAACCCTATTTGCCACATAAGTATAGCTATAGGTTTGAATAGATTTAAAAGTTCCCCCGCTTAACGTCATATTTCTTGTTTGCGAAGTTCCTCTTAATAGTAAACCGTCTATGTTTGGTATAGTAACTTTTCCTTTTGTATTATTAATAGTTACGGATAAACTAAAAAGCTCACCCACACCTATTTTTTCATCGGAGAGTTTAGCCGTAATTGTAGTTTGAGAAAATAAGACAGAAACATTTAATAAAAATAATACAATAGTTATTACTTTACCAGTCTTTATCAATTCTTCCTCCGCCATAATATTGGTCATCATTTTCTTTATCTTTTCTATATTGTCTCAAAGAATCTAACAGTCTATCAATATCAGTTTGTGCATTTTGCTCTTCATCATTTTGGTTGTTGTTTCCATTATTATTATCTTGATTATTCTCATTATTGTCTTGGTTGTCATTTTGGTTATTATTTTGATTATTATTTTCTTGATTATCATTGTTCTGATTATTATTTTGATTATCCTGATTTTCTTGATTATCTTGATTATTGCCATTATTACTATTTTGATTATCCTGATTATTTTGATTATCATTATTATCTTGGCTATTTTGATTAGAGTTGGCATTATCTTGATTATCATTATTGTTATTTTGGGCAGACTCTCCGCTATTTTTTTTCTGCTCTTCTAATTTCTTTTTGGCATATTCTAAAGCACTTTTTGCATTATTATCATTAGGATTATTAACCAAAGCTTCTATTAATTCTTCTATAGCGCCAGCATAATCTTCCATTTCTATTTTGCTTATACCGGCATTATAATAAGTTGAGTTTTTTATATCTTTAGGAGTTTTTTCTGTAAAATTTTTTTTAGCCATATCAAATGCTTGAACTGCTGACTCCATATCTCCCATAGAAGATAAAGTAGTAGCCATATTATAATATATTTCAGGGGATTTCGGCAACTTACTTAAAGCCTTCTCATACAAGCTTATGGCATTATCATAATCTCCTTTTCTTAATAATCTATTAGCTCTATCAACATCAATCTTCGCTGTAAACTCATTTAAAGATAAAGCATAAGAGCTTGAAAATAATATTAAAAATAGAAGTAATACTTTTATTCTAAACAACACAATGCAAATCACCTATTTATTTGGTATCTTTAATGATACTACTTTTATTATTTTTGTAAAGAACTCTTTTTTGAGTCAATATATTTAATATACTAGCAATTATAATTAAAATAGTAGAAGCAAGCAAAAATATTTGAAATCTATCTTTATAGCTTCTATTATTTTTTATTGTTGAAACGCTATCCATATTATTTTTTATATCATCAAATATAGCTTTTAAAGATACATTATCAGAAATATAGGATTTACCGCCTGTAGAATCTGCTATTAATTTTAATGTTTTATCATCTCTTTTTGATATAACAGTTTTTTCAGAATATCCAATATCGCTTTTTATAGCAGCTCCAAGTTCAGAACCAACCCCAACAGTATAAACACTAATATCATTATCTTTTAACTCTTTTAATATATTATCAAAATACCCCGCATGGTCTTCACCGTCTGTTATAAGTATAATTGACTTCTTGCCTGGAATATTAACATTAAAAGTGTTTTTTGCAGTAACCAAAGCATCAGCAATTCTAGTGCCCTGCAAAGTTACAGATTTAGTATTCAATTCATTTAATATATAAGAAAAAGTTTCCATATCTTGAGTGAAAGGCGAAGCAACAAAACTAGTGCCCGCAAACCCAACTAAAGCTACAGAAAGATTATCAGTATTCTTTACAAAATCTTCTATTTCCAATTTAGCCCTTTCTAATCTTGAAGGCCATACATCATCAGCCTCCATAGAACGAGATAAATCTAATAATATAGTTATCATATAATTATCAGTTTTAATTTTTTGCTCTATTATACCCCATTTAGGCTGCATTAATGCAAATATTGATAATGATAATGCAAGTATTAAAAATGAAGCAGAAAATATTCTCAGCTTTGATATTCTTTTATAATTTTTATCGTTTTTAAAATTAGTGTTCTTAGTAAATACAGATAATACTTTATTTACTTTAAAACGAGAAGTAACTAAAAAAAATATTAGCACAGGTACAACTACAAAAAGAAATACAAACTTAAAATCTTCTATAAACATAATATAATAATCATATACTAATTTATTATTTAATCAATAAGAAAATCAATTATCACTGCTATATACAATATCCCCATCAATGATAGTTTTTAATACTTTAATATCTTTTATTTCTTTTTTATCAACTTCAAAAATATCTCTATCTAATACAATGAAATCTGCTAATTTATCTTCTTTTATACTTCCTTTAAGTTTATCTTCAGAAGACAAATAGGCACTTCCCATAGTATATAAATAAACAGCCTCTTTAACAGTAAGTTTCTCTTCAGGCATCCAACCGCCTTCTGGCCAACCATTTAAATCTTCTCTATTAACAGCACAGTGAATACCTTCCATTATATTAATTCCGCCAGCAGGACCAGCAGTACCAAAACCTATATTAATCCCCATATCCATAGCGGTTTTGTAAGCATAACTTGTTTTAGCCCTCTCCTCGCCAACACGCTCTTCAACTATATGCATATCATAATTCAAAAATATAGGATGATAATATATACAAACATTTAACTCTTTTATTCTCTCTAATAATTTTTTATCTGTTATCTGACAATTTATTAAACCGTTTCTTCTATATTTAAAATCTTTAGTATCTTTAATTTTCTCTATTGAGTTTAATGCCATCTCTATAGCACCGTCCCCAGTGGCCTGTATAATAACAGAATAATCTAAACTATTTGCATATCTTACCAACTCATCAAGCTCATCTTGTTTGTACTGGCTCACCCCTCTAACACCTTGAGCATCATTATAATCTTCTCTAAGTAAAGCGGTTCTTGAACCTATACCGCCATCTATAACAAGTTTTATACGTGCTACTTTAAATCTGTTATCATTAATATATTGGTAGTAATAGTATTGCCTAAAATCATCTATATCTTCTTTGTTAATAAACTCTGCCTGTTCACATACTCTTATCTTTAATTTTTTTTCTCTATGAAGTTTTTGATAAGCATCTATTACCTTTTTATAATCAAAATCAGTAAGCCCCCTTAAATCATCAGCCTGTACAGATGTAATACCCATCTTAAAAAACTCTTCTTGTGTATCTAATATTATCTCTTTTAATTGATCCATCTCAAGAGATTTTATTTTTGACAATATTAAACTCATAGATTTAGAAGAGATAAGACCATTCTCAAAATCTATAGTATCAGATTGCATACTCTCTGTAATTCCGCAAATTTCAAGAGCCTTACTATTTGCCACTATCATCTCTCCGCAGCATCTTCTAAAAGCAACAGGATATTCGTTGGATATTTCATCTAAGTCATGTTTATTAAGCATTCTCTTCTCTTCAAAATAATCCTGATTCCAGCCTCTTCCTATAAGCCAATTATCATACTTCTCAGCCTTCTTAGCAATCTCAATAACCTCTTTTATAGATTTGCAATTACCTAAATCTAACATAGTATTAAAACGTGCATAAATTACAAAATTAACATTACTATCATTAAATCCAGGTATCACTGTTTTTCCTTCTAAATCTATTATATCAGTGGCATCTTTATATTTTTTTAATACCTCTTCATTGCTTCCTGCAAAAACTATAACTCCATTATCAACAGCAACAGCTTCATAAATGCTATCATTTTTATCCATAGAATATATTTTAGCATTTTTAAAAATTCTCATTATTTTAATCCTCCAATACACCTATTTTTATATTTTATTATTTTTATTCCAACATAGCCTTTATACTATCAATCTCTTCATTGATTAAAAGCCAATCATTTTCTTTTTCTTCTATTAATTTTTTAACCTCTAATAACCTTTTGCTCTTATCATCATTATAATCTTTTTCAAAAAACTTTAATATATCAATTTCTTCTTTCTTATAATCTTCTATTTCCTTCTCATATTTTTTTAACATAGATTCAGCCTTAGAAAGCCTATTTCTAATCTTTTTTCGCTCTTCGTAATTGCTATTATTTTTTTCTGCAATATTTGCTTCTTTACTGTTATTAGCTTCTTGATATTCTAACTCTCTCTCTTCTTCTTCCAATGCCTCCAAACGAACCTTATAAACATAAGCCTCATAATCGCCATTATATAGAGAAAGTTTTTTGTCTTTAACTTCTATTATGGTATCAGCAAGAAGACTTGCAAAAGTTCTATCGTGCGAAGTAAAAAATATAGTGCCGCCATAATCACGCAAAGAATTAGCAAGTGCCTCAACAGTTTCAAAATCTAAATGGTTAGTAGGCTCATCTAATATAAGTACATCTGCACATTGTGTAATAGCACAAAGCAAAGACAACCTTGCCATCTCGCCTCCGCTTAACACCTTAACATCTTTATTAACATCTTCTCCAGAAAATAAAAAACTTCCTAAAAGTGTTAAAAGCTCTTGAGTTAGAAGTCCTTGTTTAGCATTCTTTTTTAAATAGGAAAGTACATTATCATTTGCAGTGATGTTTTTGTAAGTATCCTCTCCAAAATAAGCGAGCTTTATACCATAAGAATAATTATAGCTTCCAGATACAGGCTTAAGCCTTCCTGCTATAGTTCTTAAAAAAGTGGTTTTACCTTCTCCGTTCTCTCCAAGCACAGCAACTCTGCTTCCTCTCGGTATCTCCATTCTCCTGCTTGTAGCTACCACCTTTTCACCATAGCCCACAGATAAATCATCAGATATAATGGCAAATCCTTTTTTAGATTCAACTTCAGGCAGCCTTATTCTTACACTCTTTGCTGGGTGATTAATCTCTATAGTTTTTAATTTCTCTATTTGTTTTATACGAGATTGAACTGCTTTTGCTTTTGATGCCTTATATCTAAACCTTTCAACAAATCTCTCTAAATGTGCCTTTCTCTCTTCTACATTCTTATTATATTTTTTTATTGTATATTCTTTCTCTTCTTTATATTCAAAATAATCTTCTATATTGCCTGGAAAATAAGTAAGTTTGCCTTTTTCTATTTCAACAGTCTTATCGCAAGTTGTTTTTAAAAACTCCCTATCGTGAGAAACTATTAAAAAACCTCCGTTATAATCCATTAAAAAATTTTCTAAATCTATTAATGTATTTAAATCTAAAAAGTTTGATGGTTCATCAAGTATTAAAAAATTAGGCTCCTCAAGCATCATTTCAGCAAGCTTCACTCTCATTCTATAACCGCTCGATAAACTTCCTATATTATAATTTACTTTTATATGGTCAATTCCAAATCTGCTCGCTATCTTAGAACATTTCCAAGATTCCTTACCGCTAACCCTTACAAGATAATCTATAACCTTTTCGCTCTCATCAAAATCCCCCTGCTGACGAAGATAACCAATCCTCACATCATCTGAAAATATTATTTCTCCATCATCTGCCTCTTCAATACCCATAAGAATTTTTAAAAGAGTGGTCTTGCCTGCTCCATTTCTGCCTATCATACCTATTTTAGATTTCTCTTCTATAAGCAAATTAACATCATCAAGCAAAACTCTGTCTATAAATCTTTTTGATATATTAACTATATTTATAATACTCTTAGCCATTTCTCTATTTAGTTAAACAATTTATTTTAATTTTATTAGTAATTTAGTAAACAATTCTATAACAGTTTTAAAAATTATTCAATAACATAAAAATTATATTTATAGGGCTATAACTTTTTTATATATCTTTTATTGTGAAAAATACTATATATCTGTAAAAAACAATAAGTTTTGTAGCAGCTTAAAGTTTATCTACATCTATTTCAGCTACAGAATTAAACACATAATTTGGCTTATAAGGAAACTCTTTTAACATATCAATTTTTGTAACTCCAGACAACACTAGGCAAGTTCTCATTCCAGCACCAAGCCCCCCAAGTATATCTGTATCCATTCTATCGCCTATCATCACAGTATTTTCGCTGTGTGCATTAATTTTATTTTTGGCAATAGACATCATAACAGGATTTGGCTTACCAACTATATACGGCTTTTTTCCAGTGGCAGTTTCTATAGCAGCAAGTATTGGTCCAACTGCTGGTATAAGTTCGCCGTCTGGAGCAGGGTCCGTTATATCTGGATTACAGCCTATAAACCTTGCACCTTTATTTATAAGTGAAACAGCTTTTTTAAGCATATCATAATTAAAAGCACTTGTCTTACCAACTACAACATAATCAGGATTAACATCATTTATACTATAGCCTATATTATAAAGCTCGCTTACTAATCCGCCTGTACCTATAACATAAGCGCTTCCATTTTCTTGTTGGGTCTTTATAAACTTTGCTGTTGCCTGCGCAGCCGTAAAAAAATGTTTCTCCTCCAAACCGTCTATACCAAGAGATTCTAATTTTCTTTTTAAATCAATTGGTGTCTGCTCTGCATTATTTGTTAGAAATAAAAAAGATACATTTTTCTCTAAAAGCATATTAATAAAATCTTTAGCACCATCTATTAAATTATTTCCTCTGTATATTACTCCATCCATATCTGATATTATACTAACCATATTATTTTCACCTCTTTATCTATGCAAATATTATTTTTTATATAAGGTTTTTCCTTCTTTTATTGTCTCTAAAACTTCTATATTGTTAATTTCTTTTGCATCTATTTTTAATGGGTCATCAGAAAGTATTACTAAATCTGCCAATTTCCCCTCTTTCAAACTTCCCTTTATATCCTCTTCTCCATTTTGATAAGCAGCATTTATTGTAATAGCTTTAAAAGCATTTAGAGCATCTATCTTTTGATTTTCTCCAAGTAATACTCCATCTTTTGTAGTTCTATTTAAAGCACAGCTTATAGTCTCTATCATATTAGGTTTTATAACAGGTGTATCTTGATGATATGTAAAAGGCAAGTTATTATCTAATGCAGTTTTGCTTACACTTATTTGAGAAGCTCTCTCCATTCCCAAATTTGCTATATGAGTGTCTCCCCAATAATATATATGAGCCACAAATAAAGAAGGTATTATATTAAACTCACTCATTCTTTTATATTCATTCTCTTTTACTATTTGACTATGAACCAACACAGCCCTATAATTGTTTGTAGTGCCTCTCTCAGTCATAACTTCTGATATTGCATCAACATATTGTTCAGCAGCAGCATCTCCATTACAATGAGCCTGTAATTGCATTTTATCATCAAAAGATTTTCTTACATATTCCTTTACAGTGTTATAATCATGTATAGGATATCCTCTATAGCCTTTCTCCCCTGTTATATAAGGCTCTTTTAACCAAGCAGTTTTAGCCTGAGGCGAACCATCTAAAAATATTTTGTAGCCTGATATTTTAAATCTATTGCTATACTTACCAATTAAATCTTTATGTTCATCAAAAATATTAGGAGCATTCTTTAAATCTATAAAACCTATTATATCTATTTTAAATCTATTATTTGTTATCATATTCTCTATTAAAGGCAAATCACCATTTACTATTAAAGAGTTTTGAGCAGTTGTAATACCATAACTTAAATAAACATCTTCTGCCTGATTAACAAAGTTCATCATGTCTTCATCAGTAACTTTAAAATCAACCTCTCTTGCATATTTCATAAAAGCAGCCTCTTCCATATAACCAGTAGGCTTTCTGCTATTAGGATATCTTTCTATAACTCCGCCTTCTATATCTGGAGTATTTTCATCTACACCAAAATATTCTAATGCTTTAGAGTTCATGCTTCCAACATGTCCAGATGCATGCGTAATAAATATAGCTAAGTTTGTAGAAACTTTATCTAAATCATCTCTTGTAGGATTTTTTTTGCCTGGAAGCAAATTATTATCATAACCAAAACCTATAACCCAAGCACCGTTTGTAAGCTTATTATTTTTTATATAGTCTTCTAATCTTGAATCAATCTCTGCTATGTTTGTACAGCCTGATAAATCTACAGTTGTGAGGGCTTGAGCAAAACTTATTATATGGCTATGCGGGTCTATAAAGGCAGGCATTAAAGTTTTACCTTTTAAGTCTATTACTGATTTATTTTTAATTAAATTATTTGCTTCTTCATCAGTGTATACTACTTTTGTGATTACTCCGTTGCTTACTTCTAAAGCCTTAGCATATAGAGTCTCTTCTGTGTTTCCTTCCATAGTGATAATATTACCGTTATAATACACTTGTAAATTATTATCTTTTTTATTTGCACAAGAAACACAAATAAACAAAATAAACAAAACTTGTAAATATAATAATTTCTTCATAATATTCCTCATTATTATTTATTGATAACAAAATTATATATTATAAAGTAAAAATTACATAACACTTTTTATTTTGTTAAATATCTAAAAACTATATTTTGTACATTTTTATTAGTATATTATCAACTTTTTCCCGCCTTCGTACCACAGGCACTTCCTACGGTCGCGGTGCGGACTTCGTCAAAGTTGCAAAAAGTGCAAATGTTTTAATTTTATATATTATAAATATCTATAATAATGTAAAAGAGTATTTCTATTTTTAACTAAAAAATACAGTTCTTTTGGTTCTTTTATACCAATACCGAAAGGTACCTACTTGGTAAAAGAACTGGGGGCGTGTACCCCTATGGGCACGCTTCGCAGGAGGCAAAGCCACCACAAATAAAAACTTAAAAAAGATTTTTAACATACATTAATTTTTTTATACTATAAAAATTATATTGTTCTTTTTCCCGCCGCACACGGTGTGGACTTCGTCAAAGAACCTTATATCACTTCGGATACGCTTCGCGAAAGTGCAAATAAAAAATAATACTAAATTTTACTAATGATGTTTTTTATTTAAGATAAATTAAATATATTAAAAATTTTTAGTATATTCTACAATGCTAACATCTACATTATCATAAACAAAGTTCTTTAATGTTTTTGAAGAAAATAATTTATTATCTACTTCTGGAAAAAATCTGTCGCAATTATAATTTTTATTTATATGAGTAAGATATATTTTATCTGCATAATCCATTGCTCTTTTATAAATTGACTCCCCTCCTATAATAAATATTTGATTATGCTTTTCTAATAATAACTTAGAAATAGCATTTTCAAAATTGTCATCATAAAAAAGGTTATCGTATTTATCTGAAAGCTCATTTTTATTAGATGATATAACAATATTTTTTCTATTTGGAAGAGGCTTTAAACCTAAAGACTCAAAAGTAACTCTCCCCATAACAACAGCATATCCTGTGGTGGTGCTTCTAAAAAACTGCATATCCTCTTTAATGTGTCCCCAAGGCATTAAACCATTTAAGCCTATGCCGTTTTTTGAATCAACAGCAGCGATTAATGAAACTATCAAACTGCCACCTCCGCTTTTATAGTTGGATGATATTTATAGCCTTCTAATCTAAAATCCTCATAAACATGACTAAATATATTTGGACGCTCTTCTATAAATAATTCTGTAGTCTGTTCATAAGGCTCTCTTGAAAGCTGAAGTTTAACTTGTTCCATATGATTATTATAAATATGAGCATCACCAAATGTCATTATTAATTCTGAAGCTTTAAGTCCGCTATGCATAGCTAAAAGTCTTGTAAGTATGGCATAAGAGCTTATATTAAAAGGAACTCCCAAAAACAAGTCTGCAGAACGCTGATATAAATGCGTTATTATACCGCCTTCATTATTAACAAAAAATTGACACATCATGTGACAAGGAGGTAAATGCATCTTATCAATCTCTCCCACATTCCAAGCACTCAAAATATTTCTTCTGCTTGTAGGGTTATTTCTTAATGTATTAACAACATTAGAAATTTGGTCTATTTTGTTTCCTTCTTTAGTTTCCCAAGCTCTCCACTGCTTTCCGTATACTGGTCCAAGTTCTCCCATATCATCAGCCCACTCGTCCCATATATGAACATTATTCTCAAGCAAAAATTTTATGTTTGTTGAGCCTTGCAAAAACCATAATAATTCTATAATAACACCTTTCATAAATACTCTTTTTGTAGTTATAATAGGTATTTTATTGCCTTCAAATTTAAATCTTAACTGCGGAGCAAATATTCTTCTCGTACCAACTCCAGTTCTGTCTTTATTGTCTTCACCCTCTTCCAAAACTTTTTTTAATAATTCCAAATAGTTCTTCATAATCAAAATCCCTAATTTTTTTGGAACTAATTATACATGTTTAATTATTTTTAGCAATTATGTATTTTATATAATTAAAAAACACTAACAAAAATAGCTCTTGTAATTTTTCCTATATATTATAAAATATTAATATATAGGAAATTATTAACAAATATGCCGCTGAGTAATAACATATTCAAAATCAATCTTATTTTTTTCATTAATAAAAATCTACTGCTTGTAAGGAAATATAATAAATGGACATAATTATTGTAATAATACTTATACTTTTAAATGGAATATTTGCTATGTCTGAAATAGCTATAATATCAGCAAGAAAAAGCTCTTTAACCAAAGATATTAAAGAGGGAAATAAAAAAGCACAAATAGCTTTAGATTTAGCTAATGAACCAGATAAGTTTTTATCAACCATACAAATAGGTATAACATTAATAGGTATACTAACAGGTATATACTCTGGAGACACTATATCAAAAGATTTATCAAACATTTTAATAAAAATAAATATACCCGCAGCATATTCTTATGTAATATCTCAAGTGATAATAGTAGCATTAGTTACTTACCTCACATTAATATTTGGAGAATTAGTACCAAAAAGATTAGGTATGGTTATGCCGGAAAAAATAGCAAAAGCAGTAGCAAGCCCTATGACTATATTATCAAAAATAGGAGCTCCATTTGTGTGGATATTGTCAAACAGTGCTATTATAGTTTCCAGAACTTTAGGAATAAAAGACGAAAAAACTCCTGTTACAGAAGAAGAAATAAAATCTATGATAGAAGAAGGCAAACAAGGCGGAGAAGTAAAAGAAGTAGAACAAGATATTATAGAAAGAGCATTCTTCTTGGGAGACAGAAAAATAGAATCAATCATGACTCATAGAGCTGATATAGTGTATTTGGATATAAATATGACTAATGATGAAATAAAAAAAACAATATCCAAAAATCCTTATACTGTATACCCCCTAATAGACAAAACTTTAGATAATATAATTGGTGTTATAAAAATAAATGAAATATTTGATAAGTTAAATAACAGCAAGTCAAAAATTGAAAAATATGCACAAAAGGCCACATACTTTCACAACAATATGGAAGTTTATTTAGTATTAGAAGAGATGAAAAAAAATAATACAAAAATAGGCTTTATATCAGATGAGTTTGGAAATATAGACGGTATGATTACACAGCATGATATATTTTCTGCTTTGGTTGGTTCTATTAGCGAAACAAATAAAAATATGGACATAAGAAAAAGAAAAAATGGCGGATATTTTGTTGACGGACAATGCCCTATTTATGACTTTTTAGAATATTTTGAAATAGAAGATGAAAACATCTCAAACAACTATAACACTATAAGCGGACTAATACTAGAATTATTACAGCATGTTCCAAAAGAAGGAGAATCTATAACATGGAAAAATTTGTCTTTAGAGATAGTTGATATGGATGGAGCTAGAATAGATAAAGTTATAGTTGAAAAATTAGAGGATAGTAAAGAGAATTAAATATATTGTATATTTGTATAATATGTAATATTGCTATAATTTTTTAGTTATGTTATAATGCTCGTACAGTTTAATTTTTTTATGGAGGTAAATTATGCCACGTGTTATAAATAACGATTGTGTAGCTTGCGGATCATGTCTTCCTGAGTGTGCTTTCGATGCAATTAGCGAAGGAGATATTTACAAAATAGATCCAGACAAATGTACTGATTGCGGAGCTTGTGAAGCTGTTTGTCCTAGCAACGCTATACATCAAGCTTAATGCTTAAGTAGGCATAAGTTGGGGCGGGTCATTTATGATCTGCCCTTTAATTTTTAAAAAGGAATTTAATTTGATAAAAAATTATGAGGCTTTTATATTATCATACAATAATTATAAAAACTCATCTATTATAGCTTCTTTTCTCACAAAAAAAAATATAATATCTTCTATCTGCTACCAGGCTAAAAAAAACTCTAAAGCTTTCGGCTCTGATTTAGAAAGCATATCAAAACTAAACATAAACATATACGAAAAAAAATCTGACAGCCTCTCAATATTAAAAGAATCAAATATAATAAAAAATTATAATATCTTAGAAAAATCTATTTATTCATCATTGGCAGTATTTTATATAAGAGAATTATTACTCTATTTTGCAAAAGATTTTGATGAAAGATATTTTATTTTAATGGATAAAACATTATATGCATTAGAAGGAAATGAAAAAGAAAATCAAAATAATTTAAAATATTATATAAATATTTTATTAAGAGCCTTTGAAATAAAATTGCTTTATATAGCAGGACTCTCTCCTTTGTTAGATAATTGTGTATTGTGCGAAAAAGAAAATGCAAATTATTATTCCATTAATGAAGGAGGCTTGGTTTGTAGCAATTGCAAAATAAATATAAAAGATGCTATAGAATTAGATTATAATGATATAACATTCATGAAACTAATAAAACATTCTTCTATGCTCGATATAGTAAACAACAATGATATAATAAAGTTTTATCATAATTCAATAACAACAATAAAAGATATATTACAAAAATCAATATACAATCATATACATAGAGAATTAAAAAGCTTAAAAGTATTAGAAGAAATTTTATTTAGTGATAATAATATCTAAAATCTCTTTAGTATTATTTACTATATATGTAGCATCTCTAAACTCTTCATCATTACCAAAACCATATCTCACAGCAATAGAATCAAACCCCATATTTTTAGAAGCTTCTATATCATCTATTCTGTCGCCAATCATAATAGTTTCATTTTTATTAAAGTTTTCTTTAAGAGAAGCCTCTTTTAAAACATCAAGTTTATTTTTTATAGCTCCTCCCAAAATAGCTCCATACATATTAGTAAAATATTTATCCAAATCAAAATGCTTTATTATTCTAACAGCTGATTCTAAAGGTTTCGCAGTTGCTAAATAAGTATTAAAATTATTATTATACAAAGTTTTTATTAAATCATATATGCCGTCATAAAGTGTGCAATTAAAAAGACCATTATTACCATTATAATCTTCTCTGTAATACTTTATAAACTCCATTGCTTTATCTTGATTATCATAAATATATTTCTTAAAGCTAATATCAAGAGGAGGTCCAATAAACTTTCTTAAAATATTATCTTCAGGTAAAACAATATTTAAATCAGGATAAATCTCAGACATTTTTTTTATGCCGTATTTAACAGCATTTGTGATACCATTAGCAGAATCTGTAATAGTACCATCTAAATCAAACAAAATATTTTTATATTTACTTTTCATTATCTTTCCACAAATGTATATCCAGAAGCAGGAAGTATTTCAAAACTTTTTTTAGCTTTTTCTTTCATAGCTTTAAAAAGCAAATTAAGCCCCAAACTATCACTAGCCATATGCCCAGCACAAACAATATTAATATTATATTTTTTGCACTCTTCTATATGATTATCAGATAAATGCATCACAACCAAAGTACCAACACCCGCATTAGCTAAAGCAGAAATCATTCCAATATCAAAAGAAGCTCCTCCAGTCATATCTACAACAATTTTACCAGCTCTGTTTTTTTCACTTCCATTAAAAAGTTTAGGAGGATTATTATTTTTTGATGATATTTTATATTCTTCAATATCATTAAGTAAATCTAATATATCAGAAAGTTTATAAGGATTCTTTTCTTTTACAAGATTAGTTAAAAAAGTTTCAACATGATTATCTGCTAATGTATGCATACACATATAATTAAGATTAAGAAGCTTAGCAGCTGTAACATCTCTATTATGATTGGAAGGAGAAACAGAACGCTCCACTCCATACATTCTTTTATTAGTGAGCGCCTCGGATACATTTATATTAACACCATTAAGATAGTTTTTATCAGCTTGCATAGCTATTACTTCATAAAACTTAGCATAAGCATAACCATTAGGATGGTGAGTAACAATCAAATCAATTTTTGCATTTTTTTCATTTAATCTGTCAGCAAGCAAAAGCTCAGAAGTTTGCATATCAATACCGCAAAATATTTTTTTTATTTCTTTATCTTCTGCAATATTTAATATTCTGCTATCAGAGTATGGATTAAACAAATTATCTTTATCAAAGCACTCTTTTTTTCTTTTGTCTTTTATAGCCTCATAATCTTTTTTTACTATATCAAGTTCTTTTTCTACAATATCTCTTCCTCTAGGGTCAGCATCTATTGCACATTCTATAGCAGTCTTATAAAAATCGCTTATATTAAAATATTTATTAGCCAAAATTAAAACTCCAAATTAAATATCATTCTTCTTATTATCGTTTTTAGGCTCACCTCTATATTTATCAATTTGTATTAAGCCCTTATCCTCATAAAAAGTAACAGCTTTATAGGTTTGTCTAATATCAAATTCAGCACTTCCTATAATGAGTTTAACTCCAGCCAATGCTTCCTTACCGGCACTTATTGTAGACTCTACTTTCTCTATTTCCATTTGCTGCAATAAAGCCTCTCTTTCTAAAACAATCTCTTCTCTTCTGCTATTAGCCTGCTCAAGCTGTTCTTTCAAACTTTGCAACTGCTCAGTCTTCTCATCATCTAATTTTCTCACCTTAGCGGCCTGTTCTAATGATTTAATATTTCTTTCTATCTCTTCTATGGAAACATCAAGCTCTTCTTTTTCTTTGTCCATAGCAGCAATATTTCTTCTCTTGGCGGGACTCACTCCTGTTTCTATAACAGTCTTGGTTCCGGAAGGAGAACCTAATACCTTCCCATTAACTTCATATAAAGCTCTTAATACTCCTCCGCTCGCAGAAGCCCTCTTACCTGTAAGTATTATTCTATTATCTGAATCTATATTAGAATTAAGTATAGCCTCAGTAACTATAACATTATTAGCTGATTCCACATTTGAGAACTGTATAAACTTAGCAATAACATCTCCTCCCGCTCTAACAAAACTATTCTCATTACCTTGAATACCGAGTTTTACTATAATATCTCCCTTAGCCTCAAGGTCGCATTTGCCAACCGTACCATTAACTTCTATATTGCCTTCAGCTTTTATAGAGAAATTATCGCTAACACTTCCCTTAACAAGTACACTTCCTATAAAATTAATATTACCAGTCTCAGGTCCTACATCTCCAGAAACCTCAAATACAGGCTCAACACTTAATAACTTGCCCTTTAATAAAACCTGTCCATTTATACCAGCAACTATATAATCTCCATCTATAACAACATTATCTCCAAGTATATCTTTTAAATCTAAATCTTTACCGTCTTTAGCCTCTATCTTTGTTCCTAAAACATTAATACCATGCTCTCCCTCTGTAGCAGGAATCTTATGCGCTAATTTTTGTCCCTCAGATACATTTTCAACTATACTCAAATCCTTATAATCTATAGATTCATCTTCATCTATATATTTTGGTATAACATCTTTATTAACTTTAACTAAATATTCTATCTTAGCATTCTGACCAATCTTTGGGTAAAGACCTTCAGCAGCAAGTATTGGAACATTAAAAGTACCCTCTTCTAAAAGCTTTGAAATATTATCTTCTTTTACACCAAATACAATTCCGCTATTTTCTAATAACTCTTTAGCATCTTGCAAGTCAATCTCTCTTCCGCCATTATTAGGCTTACTCACAGTAATATAGGCTTGCATATTATCTTCTGTAATAGTATATGTAATCTTAGCATTGTATACGGATTTTGAAGGGTCCCAATCGGCTATTTTTACATATTCACCTTTTTGTTCATGTAAAATCTCTTTAGCTAAATTGGAATCATAATGTTTAAGACCAGCTTCTATTAATTTTTTCTCTAAAGCCTTCATGTCTTCAATTCTAGTTCCGTCTGCAGTAGGAGGAGAAACCTTTAAAAATACTCCATCTCTTTTTACTCTCACTACTATGCTTGTATCTTTATCTATAACAACGCTGTCATCTTTACCCAAATGTGAAGCAGTAGAATAATCAACAGTATGTCCATAAGTTATGCTTGATTTATCATATTTTATATGTGTGTATCTTATTAAATAAGGAGTAAAATGAAGCTTTTTAAAAATACCAGTGCTTCTATCTCTAATAATTTTATAAGATAACTCATATACTGGGCATTGAAATATGGCAGCAGCCTGATGCATACCATCTTCCAAATTCTCAACTTCCAATTCTATAGAACGCGAATTCTGATTATTATAAATATCTTTGTAAAAATCACTTTGTAAAATTTTTCTTTTTAATTCATTCATAAAAAACCACCTACTATAGTAATTGTTTTTTTATCTCTGAAAGGCTGTATCTTAATTGCTGCACAGCCTTTGTATGAAGCTGAGATACTCTGCTCTCTGATACATCTAATACTTTGCCAATCTCTTTTAAAGTTAACTCTTCATAATAATATAATATAAGAACACTTCTCTCTTTTTCAGGTAATTTATCTAAAGCCTCTACAATCTTTTTCTGAACATCTTTTCTCTCTGCAAGATATTCAGGATTATTTTTATCGCTTGCCTTTAAAGTATCCATTATAGATATTTCATCAGAATCATCGCCATGATACCAAACTTCGCTTAAAGAAGTAGTAGAAGCTTCTATAGAATATCTCATAGTCTCATTAATTTTACTTAAAGGCACTCCCATAGTATCTGCTATCTCTTGAGAGTTAACATTGCGTCCTAATTTGCTTTCTAAAAACTCTCTTGCAATTTCTATATCTTTTATTTCTCTTCTTATAGACCTTGGAAGCTTATCTATTTTTCTAAGCTCATCATAAATAGAGCCTTTTATTCTTGTTGTAGCATAGGTTTTGAATTTAACCTCTTTATTTGGGTCATACTTCTCTATAGCATCTATTAAACCTATAGCACCATAACCTACTAAATCATCAAATTCTATATCACGTGTAGATTTCATGTTAAAATTTATTTGATTAGCAACATATTTAACCAAATTAGAATATTTTATTACTAATGCTTCTTTTATATGTGGAGATAGTGTTTTTTTATACTCAATCCAATACTCCTGCTCATTATCATCTGTAATATTTGGTATTATGCCTTTCTTATTCTTTTTCATAATGATACTCTACTTTTTATTTTTTTATTTACTTTCTTTTTTCTCTTCTTTAGAAAGCATAGTTCTCACCGCTTTAGCAACCTTTTCTGGGTCTTCCTTTACCTCCCTCTCTAAACTAACCGCATCTGCACTTTCTTTTCTGAGAGGAAAATAATCGCTTGATTCTCCAACATTTGAATTATCAGTAACGGAAGATATTATGTCGCCTATATCACCCATATTATGATAATCTACTTTTTTATTTTTATCAACATTTATATTATCAATACTAGGAACTATATTATTATCTGCCGCATTATTATCTTCCATTTTTAAGTCTTCAGCTGCATTAATATCTGCAGAAGAAGATTCAAAAGTTTTGTTTTCATCATTTGTATTTTCTGTAGGAGTATTAGCAATATCATTTGTATTTTCTTTAATTTCCCCAATTCCTTCATTATTTCCAGCTTGATTATTATTTGTATTACTGTCAAAAACTCCAGAAGATTCTATAGCATCAGATAAAAACTTTTTGAGTACAATAGCTAAAATATATAATATAATACCAGTAATTACCGTAGATATAAAAGCTCTTATAATAGATACATCTATTCTATTTCTAAACAAAGTAGAAAATAAAAAAGTAAATATAAAAGATAACCCCATTATAATAAGTGATAATTTACCAAAATTACTGGAAAAATAATTTTTTACTTTAGCCATAAAATCATTCATAAATAAAAACCCTCTATAATTTCAATATTTAATAAATCCTATTTTCTCTTCTACTAACAAAAGCAAATAATGATTCCATAAATCCAGACAATCCTTTAGTATCTCTTTCTTCATCATATTCCATATCAATAATTCTCTTAGCTATATTGTATATAGAAATAGAAGCATGACATTTATTATCATATTGATAAAAAGGCAGCTGCTGTGATACAGAATAGGCTATAGTTTTATCCTCAAGCACATAACCTAAATACTTAATATCCATATCTAAATATCTCTTACTCACCTCTATAATTTTATCCCCTACTTCCTTACCTTCTGATGCTTTAGTTACTCTATTAACTAAAATTTTAATATCAGATTTAGGATCCTCCGGAGCTATAGATTTTATCACACCATAAGCATCAAGTATAGCTGTAGGCTCTGGTATAGTAACCACAATGTTCTCATCTGAAGAAAGCAAAAAATATAAAACATTATCAGATATACCAGCCCCCGTATCAATTATAATAATATCAGCATCATTTAAAGAGTCCATACTATTTATTAATTTAGTTAAACCTCTGCTTGACAAGTTTGCCAAAGATGAAAACCCAGAAGCTCCGGCAATATATCTAATTCCATAATCCGTTTCAAGCACAACCTCATGTATCTTTTTAGTACCCTTTATAACATGATATAAATTATATTCAGGTATAGTTCCTAATATAACATTAACATTTCCAAGTCCAAGATCCGCATCTATTAGAAGTACATTTTTTCCTAATTGCTGTAATGCTATAGCTAAATTAATAGCAATATTAGTTTTACCAACACCGCCTTTGCCGCTAGTTACACTAATTATACGCTGAGGACGTTTATCTTTTACTTCCATCATCTTTCTTAATTCATCTGCTTGATCTTTCATAATATTTTATAATTCCTATATAAATTAATTTTTTATCTATCATTTCCAAATAAACCTTCTATCATCTTATGAGCATATCTTTTAGCAGGAGCAATATCTTTAGGTACTCCCTGTCCATAAGTTACATAAGTAATAGGAACCTTGCTTTTTGATATAGCACATAAAGATGAAGCTAAATAATCAGTTTCATCTACTTTAGTTAAAATAATACCTTTATAGTTTGCAGGTTTAAATGCATTCATAATCTTTAGAGCATCTTTGTATTTAGCAGTAGAGCTCATTACAAGCTGCACGTCCATATCGAATCTTCCAACAGTATTAAAATATTTAGACATAGATACTATCTCCTCAACACTCTTAGGAGAACGTCCCATAGTATCTATAAAGAGTAAAGATGAACTGTCTAATTTTCTTATCTCTGCTCTCAAAGCTTCAGGAGTACTAGCACTTGTAAAAGGAACTTTCATTATACTTGCATATCTTTGAAGCTGATCAACAGCTGCTATTCTATAATTATCTATTGTTACAAAAGATACCCTCCTACCTGACCTCATATACTGAGCTGCTATTTTAGGTATTGTGGTAGTTTTACCAACACCAGTAGGTCCAACAAATACCACTATCTTCTTTTTAGAACCTATATCTATTCCATTTGCAAGGAGCAATCTGCTTGAAAAATATCTCTCTATCTCCTCTTTTATCACGTCTTTAGATTGAAAGAATCTGGCATTGCTTGATGTAAGTAAATATTCTCTTAATTCAAGCAAAACTTCTTCTGGAAACTCTCTATGTCTTAAGAAATTAAAACTTTCTTCCATACTATCTGTAACGGAAGAATCTTTATTAGTAATAATATTTCTATCAGAATATGAATCTTCATCATCAAAATCATCTTGATAAAAATTATTATTATTTAAATTATTTTTATTAACAGAAGTGTTTAAATGGTTATCCTCTCTTCTATAGTTTTTTATTTCTTCTATAGTGTTTTTTAAACTTCTCTCTTCATTTTGAAATATACTATCATAATCATTGTTTTGATAAAAACCATTATTGCTTTTTTCTTTTCTATTATAATTCTTGGAGTTAAAATTATTTCTATCTATGTTTGGAATATTATTTTCTAAATATTCTTTAACTATATCTTTTAGTTGATCTTGAACAATTCTTTTTACATTTGCTTCTATGCTGTCTACATTATTTTTTTGTTGATATTGAGAATCGTATAATGAATAATCATCTTCCTTTTGAATATTTCTAGAATATGAAGTATCAGAATCACTCAATAAAGCACTACCCATCATACCAAAATTATTATTAAAATCATTTAAATTATTATTTACTACTTTTCTTTCCTCAAATCTTTCTTCAAATTGCATAGGTTTAAAAGGTTTATTTTTATTTGTAATTTCAGTGTTTTCTAATTCACTAATATTAACTGCAGGAGTATCTTTTTTATTAATTAAACTCTCATTTCTTTCACGAGCAGATTTTTTTAAAGCATTATTTATACTAATAATTCTATTAGCCATCTCACTAGCATCTAATACTTCAGTAGTTTTATGCTTATTCATTTCTATTCTATCACTATTCAATTTATTTGAATACTCCTCATCTTCTTCTCTGTTATCTGTCCTTTCAGTATTTCTTCTTTCATATATAGAATTATTAAGCATTATTCTAAGCTCATGCTCAGTCTTTTTTCCAAAGCCCAAAAAACCGCCAACTTGAATATCTTTACTTGATAATATTAAAAAATTGCTGCCATATTCAACTCTTGCCTTAGCAAATGCATCATTTCTGTCTTTTCCATTGATTACTTTTATGTCAACCATTTTAATAACTCCAAAAATTAATACTGCTCTAAAACGCCGATAGATACTTCAAATTCTTTTTTTATAACACCAAATATATTTTTTCTGCTTAATTCTCTTATGCTAATAATAAAATAATTTTCACCATATTTATCCCTAGCCTGTTTTTCAATTTCTTCTCTGTTTTTTCCAAAGATTTTTATAGTTTTCATAATCATAACTCCAATAATATTTTATTAAAAAATTATTTATTTTATGCTAGCAACACCCTTTACATTGTACCCCTGTGCTATCTCAGTTGTTGCCACTACTTTATACTTACCAATATTCTTAGCAATAAACTGATACAAAGGTCTTCTTATTAGCGGTGAAACTAAGAATACTATTTCATCAACTCCAGACTCTTGAACTAATTTTACTGCCTCTTTTATATTTCTTATAAGAGCCTGCATACTTTCAAAACTCATAGCTATCATTTGAGAGCCTTGTATATTTCCGCTGTCAGCTAAATTTTGAGCTATATTATTTTGAAGCTGCTGACTTAATGTAATAACTCTTATATTTCTTTGATCATCAGCTATAAGCTGCGATATTTGAGGAGCCAATCTGCTTCTTACCAATTCAGTAGCCTGTTCGCTTCCCATAATTGTTATAGCATCAGCAATACCTTCTAATATAGCAACACTGTTTCTGATAGGTATTTCCTCTTGAAGCAAATTCTGCAATACTTTTTGTATATATCCAAGAGGGCTTTCATTATGAGGTTTAGAAGCAAGTATTTCTGATACAAGAGCTTTATTATCATCTTTAATACGATCAAGCATATTCTGTACTTCTTCACGTCCGATAAGAAGATTAGCATTTCTTTTAATTGTTTCAGTAAAATGTGTAGCTATAACAGCAGTAGGATCAAACAACATAAAACCTTTTCTATCAGCAACGTCTCTATCAGCAACTCTAATCCAATAAGCTGGAAGCCCAAAAGCTGGGTCTTTAACGCTCTCACAATCAGCAGTAGGACCTTCATTAGAATTAGCATTCAAAGCAAGAAGCATATTAGGACGAACAAAACCCCTAGCCATTTCTGTATTATTTATGCTAATGATATATTCATCTGGCTCTATAGTCTGGTTGTCTACTATACGAACAGGAGGTACAGATAAGCCAATCTCTAAAGCAAGCTCTCTACGAACCTGAGTTACTCTGTGTATTAAATCCCCTCCCTCATTTTCCATTGCTAAAGGTACTAATGATACACCAATAGATAATTCTATTTTTTCGATTTTTAATAACGGACTAACATCTAAAGGACCATTTTGAGGCTGTTCTTGAACTTCTGCTTTAGTACCATCTTCATTAAGACCAAGCTCCTGCTGTTCTTTTCTTAGAGCATAACCTGCTAAAAATAATGCTAATGCTATAACAAATAATGCTATCTTTGGAAAACCTGGTAAGAACATTAAGAAGAATGCAAAACCTGCACCAATAAATAAATTCTTTGGTTTAGCAAAAACCTGTACAGCAATCTGTGTAGACAAATTATCCTCACTGCTGCTTCTAGTAACAAGCAAACCAGTAGCAAAACTCATAAAGAAAGAAGGTATCTGGCTTACCAAACCATCGCCCACAGTAAAGCGAGTATAAGCGTCAGCAGCCTGAGCAAAAGGCTCTCCCCTCATTGTCATGCCAATTATGAGTCCGCCAACTATATTTATGATAGTGATTATGATACCCGCTATAACGTCACCTTGAACGAACTTTGAAGCACCGTCCATAGTACCATAAAAATCACTCTCGCCTCTTATCTTTTTTCTCTTCTCTTCTGCTTCTTTATCTGTAATAGCTCCAGCTTGAAGTTCGCTTTCAACAGCCATCATCTTTGAAGGCATACTGTCTAATGCAAATCTTGCAGCTACTTCTGATACTCTTGTAGCACCTTTAGTAATTACTACAAACTGAACTATTATAAGTATGATAAATATTACAACACCAACAACTATATTATTACCAACTACAAACTCAGCAAATGAAGTGATAACCTTACCATTAAAATTAGCACCTTGCGTAAGTATTGCTCTTGTTGTAGAAACGTTTAATGCAAGCCTAAATGCTGTCATCACCAAAAGCACAGAAGGAAATACGCTAAACTCACTTGCACTCTTTATACTCAAAACCATAAGAAGTATAAGCAAAGATATAACTATATTTATGATAAGAAGAAAATCCAAAATCATAGAAGGAAGCGGTATAATAAGCATCATTATTACCATAACCGCACCTATAGCAAACATTATATCACTGTGTCTGCTAAGATTTGTAGGTAATTTTATCGAATCTAAAAGTGATTTAGCATTATTAATAGTTGCCACTTTTCATTTCCTCCTATATAGCCCTTGCCATTTTTTCATTACGTATTCTATATACCTCGCCAAGTATTCTTGACACAACATGAAACAACTTCTCAGGTATATACTGCCCTATATCAACATTATAATAAAGCTCACGGGCTAAAGGTTTATTTTCTACTATTTCTACTTCATGTTCTTTTGCTATCTCTTTTATTTTTAAAGCAATATTATCAACCCCTTTTGCAGTTACTATTGGTGCATAATCACCGCTTTGATATTTTAAAGCAACGGCAAAGTGCGTTGGGTTTGTGATTATTACATCTGCCTCTGGTACTGATTTGAGCATTGTTCTGCTTACAATCTTTCTTGCCATTTCTTGAAGCTGATTCTTTACTAAAGGGTCTCCTTCCATTTCTTTGAACTCTTCTTTCATCTCATGCTTTGTCATCTTTAAACTATTGATATATTGCTTTCTTTGAAAATAATAGTCCACAACAGCAACTATTATCATAAATATCATTACCTTTCCAATCATCTCTAAAACTATAAAGAAAAATACATTCATAGCCTGCGCTAATTCCATATGAACCATATTAAATAAATCATTACGCCTGCCGTTTATTGTTGTAAATGTCAATACTGCTATAACAAGCATTTTAAAAAGTATTTTAGCTAAGTTCATTAAGTTTTGAGAAGATATAAAAACTCTCTCTTTAAAATTTGACCATGTAGGTGCTATTCTTTTGAAATTTGGTTTTAATTTCTTGGTAGTAAATAAGAATTGTGTTTGCGCTAAATTTACTCCAACACCAATAATCAATGCAGCAAGCAAAATTATACCAGCTGTTTTTGCTATTAATAAAACTATTTCTATAAATATATCAGGCAAACCGTCCATAGTCATTGTTGTATCAGCATTTGCAATTCTATTTAAAATATCAATAAAAAACTGTGATAATGTGTGAGTAAGATAACCTATAAGTAAAGCTATTAAAACAGTGGTAACACCCAATACCAAAGTTTGATTAATTTCAACAGAGTTTACAACACGTCCCTCTTCTTCTCTTGCTCTTCTCTTTTTTCTCTCTGTAGGAAGTTCTGTTCTTCCTTCATCTTCAGCAGATGCAAATAAAGTTAGTGCAAAACCTCTGCCTGTTAAACGCAAATATTTTCTATAAAGTTTAGCTCTTATAGAAATGAACAAATCTTTTACTTGTAAATATTTCATCAAAGAAGCAAGCATTATCATATTGTGCCTCCTGACAAAAAAACAAACAAATTATTAATATCTGCAATTGTGTTTTGCATTATCTTCATAAAATTAGTAATTAATACAGGAATAAGTATATAGTATGCTACAATCCCAACAGCTATTTGCATAGGAAAACCAAGCATTAATACATTCATTTGAGGAGCAGCTTTTGCCAACAACCCTAAGCTCAATGAAAGTAAAAATAAAGTAAGCATTATAGGCAAAGCAAGTGATAAGGCAATAGAGAACATAGAACTCATATAATAAATCATTCTGTCTATTACACCTTGAAAAGAACCTAAAAATACAGCCTTTGAAGCATCGCTCAACACTGGCATAGCTTTAAAACTATTATATAAAGTTCTTATTACCCAATTCTGACCATCTATAGCTATAAATATAAGTATTACAACTAAAGCCTGAAGCTGACCTAATACAGGAACAGTAATTTGACTTATAGGGTCAACTGCCTCAGATATACCAAAACCCATTTGTATTTCAAAGAAGTTAGTTGTAACCTGAAAAGCTAAAAATATCATAGACATTAAAAAACCTATTAGTAAACCTATCAATGCTTCATTTAACAAACTTAAAAAATATTCCAAAAAAGTAGGAGCTGCCTGAACTGATGTGTTTGCTACTAGTGGAAAAATTGTTGCTGTTGCTATAAATGCTAATCCTGCTTTTATAGTATTAGGAATAACATTAGAAGAAAATAAAGGAGCTACTATGAGTATAGCCAAAAATCTTACCATTATGAGAAGGTAAATCTGAAAGAAATTAACAAAATTATCCATCTTCTAACTATTCCATTTTTATTTATTTATCTTGCTATAGTAGGCAATATATTAAAAAGTCTAACCGTAAAACCGCTTATATAATTAATCATCCAAGAGGCTAAAAAATATATAACTGCAAGCATAGCTATCATTTTTGGTACAAAAGTCAAAGTTTGCTCTTGAATACTTGTAGTAGCCTGTATAATAGATATAATAAGACCAACTATTATAGAAACTCCTAAAACAGGAGCTGAAAGAAGCATAAAAGTCCATAATGTTTCTTGAACTAAAACAATAATAGAAGTATCATTCATAATTCACCCTCTTATTAATTCTCTAATTAAAACTTTGCACAAGCTGCAATATTAATAGCTTCCAACCATCGACAGCCACAAACAATATTATTTTTAAAGGCAACGATATCATAATTGGAGGAAGCATTATCATACCCATAGCCATTAATATTGAAGCTACAACCAAATCAATAACTATAAAAGGAACAAACAAATATATCCCCATCTTGAATGCTATAGTAAGCTCATTAATAATAAATGCAGGCACAACAACTATAGTTGGAATCTTTGCTAAATCTTCTACAGACTGAATATCTCTTAATCTAACATTGCTATCGCTGATACTTAAAAATAAATCCAAACTCTTCATACCGTTTTCACCTCTCAAAGAGTTGAACATAAACATTCTTATAGGCTGTATTCCTCTGCTATATAAATCATTAACTCCTATAGTACCGTTTAAATAAGGCTGAAGAGCTTCATTGTTTATTTGAGTTAATGTTGGCATCATTATAAAAAATGTTAAAAACAAAGAAAGCCCCATTATTAATGCTCTTGGAGGTGTTTCTTGTAAAGACAATGCCCTTTGAACAAAACTTAAAACTATAGAAACTCTCACAAAACTTGTAGTCATTATTATAATAGACGGAGAAAGTGAAAGTATAGTAAGCAAGAATAATATTTGAAGACCTAAGCTAACTTGCTGAGGTGTTTGAGCTTGCGTAACATTTAAACCTATTGTCGGTATAGGAATTTGTGTTTGAGCAAAAAGAGTAATCGGAGCAAATAAGCACAATATAACAATAACAGCAAGAAACTTTTTCATTTTTTTATCCTACTCCAATTTTTTTTATTAAATAAAATCAAAATTATACCGTTGATATATAAGGTAACATATTACTATAAAAAGTCAAGTATTATGTTAACTATTTTTAGCTAAAACTATATAAAAAATATCACTCATAGTAAAAGCCCAAACAAATAGCAGTTGTAGTAAATTCCATTCAAATAAAAAAAATTTCTTATCTCTCCCTCTATTTCAAAGCCAAATTTCTTATATAAACTTATTGCTCTATTATTATCAACTCTTACATTCAACTCTATCTTTTTTAAATCATTAGCCTTGCAATAATTTATTGTATACTCAAGCAGCTTTGAAGCTATTCCAAGTCCCCAATATTCTTTTAAAACACTTATACCTAAACTTACCCTATGCTTTACCCTTTTTTTATTAACACCTCTAATACTGCATATTCCAACTATCTTTTCATCAATCTCACACAAAAACATTTTCTCTAATACAGATTTTTCTATCGCCTGTATAAACTCACTTTCTTTCTCTACACTCATCTCTCTCTCATCAGATGCACATATTAAAAAATCACTCTCATCTGATACTTTTTTTATAAAATCAACAACATTTTTAGCATCTGTTATATGCACTTCTTTTATAATCATATCAAGCTTCAAATTTATTATGTAAACTGTAATATGATAACTCTTTTTTTGTTTTTGTAAATACCATTAAATATTTTTTAAATAAAAAACATAAAAAATATAAAACATAGAAAAAGTTGTTTCATTAATTTGTTTATATTTTAATATTATGTTTAATTTACATAATTAAAACTTATGTTTACTTGAAAAGTACTATATAATAATATGAAAAATAAGTCAATAATTATTTATTAAACATTATTTACTGATACATTGGGAATATAAAATATTTTATTATTACTTATAAAGAATATTTATAAGATTATCATATATAAACAAATCCACATTATATTTATAACAATCATTTGACAAAAAATCATCATAGATATAATATCTTTCGTTAATAAAAATAAAAAAATTATTGGTATTATTTATCATGCTTAGTATAGAAAATTTAATTATAGTGATTATAGGCTGTTCTATAGCAGGTTTCGTTGATGCGGCTGCAGGAGGCGGAGGACTTATAAGTTTGCCTGCATATTTAATAGCCGGCATTCCTCCACACACTGCCTTAGCCACAAACAAACTCACTTCTACATCAGGAGCTGTAGTTTCTGCTTTTACATTCTTCAAAAACGGAAAACTAACAACCAAACTAATAAAATTTTTGATACCAATGACAATATTAGGCTCTATTGCAGGTGTTCAGATTATTGTACTTATAGATGCTAAAGTATTACAGCCTTTAATAATGATACTTATTTTATTAGTAGGGCTTTATACATTATTCTCAAAAACTTTCGGCTCTGAAAACTTATTTGACGAAAATAAGCTCAAAACAAAAAATTATATAATAGGAATGTTTTTTGCTTTTCTTTTGGGTTTTTATGATGCAGTATTTGGACCAGGTACAGGAAGCTTTTTAATAATGTTTTTTGTACTTTATTATAAAATGGATTTTCTCCTTGCCTCTGGTAATGCTAAGGCTTTAAACCTTACAAGCAATTTATGTTCATTAATAATATTCGCAATAGAAGGAAAAGTTAACTATATGGCTGGGATATTTGTAATACCGTTTATAATGACATCAACATATTTCGGTGCTAAATTTGCAATCAAAAAAGGAATAAAAGTTATAAAACCAATATTTGTAACTATATCTTTATTAACTACATTAAAAATCTTAATTGAGATAATAAAATAATTTTTTGGTGTTTTAATAAATTAGAAATATATTTTTACTGATGTTGATTAACTTTATAAAACTAAAAAGTATTTATTCTTCTCAAACAACAAAAATATTGAGAAAAATGAATATTTTGTTATACTTATATATTATTGAGGTTATAAAATGAGAAATACTTTATTACTATTAATATTTTTTACATTAATTCAATCGAATTTATATAATATAACTGCCGATGAACAAGGTTTTTTATTTTGGGGCAGTTATGGTCATATAGGTAAAGTAGAAGACTATGTATATAATAAAAAAGTTCATATAAATGTACAAGATAATGAAGGCAATACTGTTCTTATGAGAATAGCGTCTCTAAAAGCAATCACTAAAGAAAATATGCAAGTAGCAGAGTTTCTTATAGAGAGAAAAGCAGACCTTAATGTGGTAAATAATGATAGACATACTGCTTTAGTTTTAGCAATTAATAACAATAATACAGAAATAGCTAAACTTTTTGTAGAGAAAGGTGCTAAACTTGATATAGCTGACAGAAATGGATATACTGCTTTGATGTGGGCGATAGAAAAAGAAAATGCTGAAATGGTAAAACTTCTTATAAACAAGAGAGCAAATATTTATCTTAAAACCAAAGACGGAGAGACAGCTTACAGTATAGCAAAAAAGACAGGAAATAATCTTATAATAAGAATGCTTGAGATTGCTGAAGCTTATTAATATATTTCAATATAAATTTCGTAAATATTTTTTTCCAAAAATAGAGGTTCTTATGACTGAATATACAAATAAACCTGCCAAATCTGGTATAAAACCTTGGATACCTTTAATATTAGCCGTTATATATACAGTTTCACCTGTAGATTTAGTTCCTGATACTTTGCCTATTGCAGGTTGGTTAGAAGATATATTGTTTTTGATAGTAGGCGGACTTAATGGAATAGAAAATGGTGTCTTAGATGATAGTAGTTCAGTTAAAAAAATAATTAAATTCTTAAAATGGGGACTTTTAATTATTGGAATAATAGGTATATTGATAATTATTCTTTTGGTTGTTTTAGTTTTTAAAGTAGCAACAAACTAAAAAACAATATTAAATATATATCGTTTTTTTATATTATTTTATTCTTTTATGTTTAAAACTTGCTCTATGGCTAACATAATCGTCCACTATCTGGTAATTACCAAAAAGCTTATATTTGTATATAGTTAAACCTTCCAAACCAACAGGACCTCTTGCATGAGTTTTGTTTGTAGAAATGCCAACTTCTGCACCAAAACCATATCTAAACCCGTCAGAAAATCTTGTTGAAGTATTGCAGTATACATTAGCAGAATCTACATAAGTCATAAACTTTTCTATGTTGTCTTTATTTGATGATATTATAGAATCTGTATGATGAGAGCCGTATTTGTTTATATGATTATATGCCTCTTCTGTGTTTTCTACTATTTTTAATGATACTTCTTTGTCGCCATATTCAAAATGCCATTCTTTTACTTCGCCTATATCTGATTGATTAAGTATTTTTATTACTTCTTCACAGCCATTCATATTTATATTATTTTCTTTAAATAAATTATAAAGCTTTGGCAAATATTCATTAGCTATGTTTTTGTTTATTAGTATAGTTTCAACAGCATTGCATGCACTTGGATATTGAGCCTTTGAATCCAAACATATTTTTAATGCTTTTTCTTGATTAGCTGATTCATCTATATATAAATGGCATATACCGTCAGCATGTCCAAGTACAGGTATATTAGTGTTTGACTTTATATATTGTACTAAACTGTTGCCTCCTCTTGGTATTATTAAATCAACATATTTATCCATTGATAATAATTCTTTTATATCCTCTCTTGTAAATACCAAATTAACAGAGTTCTTTGGAAACTCTTCAATATTTTCTAATGTTTCGTTAATGATATTAAATATTGCCTTGTTTGTGTTCTCTCCTTCAGCACCGCCTTTAAGTATAACGGCATTTGAAGATTTTATACATAATGAAGATATTTGAGATATGACATCAGGACGAGCTTCAAATATTACAGCAATTAACCCAATAGGGCATGATATTTTTTTTAGTAGCAAATTATCATCAAGCTCTGTTTCTAATAATACTTTATTAATAGGGTCTTCCAATTTTACAACATCTTTTATACCAGAAATAATATCTATCATTTTGTTTTCGTCCAATTTCAAACGATTAAACATTGAAAGAGATATTTTATTTTCATCAAGAAGTTTTTTGGCATATTCCAAATCTTTTTTATTAGCTTCAAATATAATATTTTTATTTTGTTCTAATTTATCAGCAATTTCTAATAATGCTTTGTTTTTTATATCAGTACTCAATGATTGTAATTTATATGTAGAGTCTTTTGCATTTTTTACCAAGTCTATTAATTGCATTATATTCATCTCCGAAAAAATTTATTGAACATTATTATAATAGCTAATAATTAAATTGTCAAAAAAGTTTATTATTATTTCTTTTTTATTAAAGTAACTAATATATCTTCATTTTCTATATGCTCAAAACTTCCTTCATATCCGTATTTGATGCATCCTCGAATCACACTTTCACAGCTTGAATGTCCGCTCACTAAAACTTCTATAACTGTATTTAATTCTGTATTGTTTATAGCAGCACATTTAGCCTGAAAAGATGCCTGAGAACATGACATTCCTCTTGTATCTATTTTTATAATCTCTTGCATAAAAAATCCTTTTACACTTTTTGATATTTTTTAAGATTAATATCATCATAATATCAGGATATCAAACTATTATAATCAACTTATTAATTAAGTTATTATAACCTCTACCGCCACTTTATATTACTATAATATATATTCTAATAATATAACGTAGCGGTAGAGTTCATTATATAATCCTTATTATATGGTATATTTCTTATTATATAATGACAACAACCTGCTGCACAGTAAGAAACATATCATTGATTTTCTTTCATAGTAAATCCTATAATAACACAGAATACTAAACCTAAAATAACAGCAAACATACCATATACTGTAGGACCAGCAGTAGAACTTGCCAAATTAAAATTATGAGCAAATCCAGCACCAACAAGCATCCCTATAACAAATATAAAACTATCCATATTTCCTTCAGCAGATTGTATAAACTGTCTTCCAGGACAACCAGCACCCAAAGTAAATGCTAAACCTGTAAGAATCATTGATACAGTGTTCCATAATATGTTAGTATGAGCTATAGGCTGATTTTCCATAGAAATATTAAATCTGTTTGTTATTATGTTAACTACTAAAGCAGCAACAATAAAAGCTATAACACCTTTAGTCATGTGGAAATCTTTCATAAATATTCCATCTCTCACACCGCCAACAGTACAAAATCTAGATTTTTGAGCTATGAAACCTATTATAATAGAAACTATTAAAGCTACAATTAAAGGAGCTTTCATGCTTCCTGGTCCTGATTCAGAGAAAAATATCGCTCCGCCTTCAGAGAATTTTGTTTGTTTTAATAATAGTATTAATAGTATTATTGATATTACTAAAGGTATAAAACCTACTAATTTATTATTATATGCTTTTGGCTGACCCAAAGAAAAATTTTGTTTCCAGAAGAAAACACCAATTCCTCCGCCTATAATAATACCTATTAAGCCAAATATAGCATTAATATCTCCTCCAGCTATTCTTAATAATGTTCTCCAAGGACAGCCCAAGAAAACTAAAGCACCAATCATAGCAAAGAACCCTAAAATAAATCTTATAATAGGAGAACTTCCGCCTTTAGGAGAATATTCTTTAGAGATTAAAGCAGATACTGTAGCACCAATAATAAGCCCTATAAGTTCAGGTCTTATATACTGCACAGCAGCAGCCCTATGTAATCCCAAAGCCCCAGCTAAATCCCTCGTGAAACATGCAACGCATATTCCCATGTTGGCAGGGTTTCCCATCACAGAAAGCCAAGCCGCTAAAGCTCCGATAATGGCACCAGATACTATAATGCCAATGGAGCTTGTGAAAATGTTTTTTTTCATTTTCAACTCCTTTTTAATAATTTTTTTTATACTATTTTGTTAAAATATAAATAGTATTTTTATGTAATCAATTATAAAAAATTTTATATCTTTTTCAATAGTTATGTTTATTAAAACATAATATGTATTAAATGTATAAAAATATACAAAAATACAATAGTGTATAATAACTATTATAACTGAATAGTACCAAAGATTATATTGACTTTTTTTCCTATAAAAGTACAATATTTTTAAAGTTTTATTTATGGAAAATTGTTTTTATTATGATGCATGAAGTAATAAAATCTAAAATAAATAGATTAACTGTAACTAGAACTGATCTTAATTTCAAAGATTCAATTACCATAGATGAAACATTAATGGATAAATCTGATATACTTGAGGGGGATATAGTATCTGTAATAAACCTTAGTAATAATAATAGATTTGAAGCTGAGGTTATAAAGGGAATAGCAAATACTGGTATAATAAGCATAAATGGTAAGCATGTTCATTTAGCTAAAAAAGATGACGTAATAGTTGTGTTATCTTACAGCAATATACCAGAAGAACATATAAAAAAACATATTACAAATATTATTCAGGTAAATATGCATAATATGGTTATAGACTAAAAAAGTTTATGGCTTTTATATATAGATATTTAATTTTTGTTTATGGAGAAAATATATGAAAATTATTTATAAAGCTGGTATTGATATTGGTTCAACTACCGCAAAAATGGTTGTATATGATAATAAAAACAATATGATATTTAAAACTTATACTAGACACAATGCTGATGTCAAAGAAACATTACTTTCTATATTAAGAGATTTAAAAACTAATCATGGAGATTTAGAGTTATTAGTATCTATGACAGGTACTGCTGGTATGGGTATTAGTGAAAAGACAGGCATTAGCTTTGTACAAGAGGTAATTGCTTCTTCAACAGCTATTAGAAAGATTTATCCTTATGGAAGGACATTGATTGACATAGGCGGAGAGGATGCAAAAATCATAGTATTTGATGACAACTTCAAAGCTGATATAAGAATGAATGGTAACTGTGCGGGTGGAACCGGTGCTTTTATAGACCAAATGGCTACACTTTTAAATGTTCATCCATCAGAGCTTTCAACACTTGCAGAAGAATCTACTTCTATTTACCCAATGGCAAGCAGATGCGGTGTATTTGCCAAAACAGATGTACAAACTCTTATTAGCCGTGATATACCAAAAACTGATATTGCTAAAAGTATATTCCAAGCAGTAGCTGTTCAAACAATTAATACGCTTGCTAAAGGTTTTGAAATCAAGCCTAAAATATTATTTACAGGCGGACCTTTAACATTCCTTCCAGAATTAAGAAGAACATTTTTAACACTCTTAAATGCTACAGAAGATGATATGTATACAGTTGATCACCCTGAATTAACTGCTGCAATAGGAGCTGCTTTTGGTGAAGATGAAGAGCAAACAGAAATAAAACTTTCTGATTTTATAAACTTGGTAGAAAATATTTCTTCTGATGTAAAAATAACTAATTCTAAGCATAGAGAAGCATTATTCAGCGGTCAGGAAGAATATGAAAAGTGGGTAGATGAACATAGCAAAGACAAAGTAAAATCTGCTGATGTAGAAACTGTTAATAATAAAAATACATTCCTTGGTATAGACTCTGGCTCTACTACTACAAAAATAGTTATTATTGATGATAAAGGACAAGTGGTATTAAGACATTATAGAAACAATAATGGAAACCCAGTAGGTGCTGTTACAGAAGGACTTACAGAGATTAAAAAAGAATTAGATGAAAAAAATATTAAAATAAATATAGCAAGAACTGCCGTTACAGGTTATGGAGAAGATTTAATAAAAGCAGCTTTCAATATGGACGAAGGCATTGTTGAAACTATGGCTCATTATAGAGGTGCTAAGGCTTTTGATAAAGATGTAAGCTTCATTCTTGATATAGGCGGTCAGGATATGAAGGCTATATTTATTAAAGACGGAATTATAGAAAACATTGAAATTAACGAGGCTTGTTCATCAGGCTGCGGTTCATTTATAGAAACATTTGCACGAGGTATGGGCTATAAAGTAGCTGACTTTGCTAATATTGCATGCGAATCTCAAAGTCCTTGTGATTTAGGAAGCCGCTGTACAGTGTTTATGAATAGTAAAGTAAAACAGTCTTTAAGAGAAGGCTCTTCTGTTGCTGATATTTCTGCTGGTCTTGCTAAGAGTGTTACTTTAAACTGTTTCACTAAAGTATTAAAAATTACAGACACTTCTATTTTAGGCGAACATATAGTTGTTCAAGGTGGTACTTTTAAGAATGCTGCAGTGCTTCGTTCTGTAGAAAAATTCTTAAACAAAAAAGTTATTCGCCCTGATATATCAGAGCTTATGGGAGCTTATGGATGTGCATTGCTTGCTTTGGATACCTACAATAAAGAAAAAGAAGATACAACATTTATTGGTTTAGATAATTTACAAGAAGCTAATGATTATGAAAGAAAACAGCTTACTTGTAAAGGCTGTGAAAACCTTTGTACTGTTACAAGATTAAAATTCAAAGACGGTAAATCATTCTATACAGGCAATAAATGTGAAAGAATATTCACTAATAAAGGCTCTAAAGAAAGAAATTATGGAATGGATATCACTCAGAAAAAACTTTCTTTACTATTTGACAGACCTTTAGCACCTGTTTCAGATGATATAAAAGGTGTGATAGGAATACCTCGTGTACTTAATATGTATCAAAACTTCCCATTCTGGGCTACTATACTTGTAGAATGCGGATATAGAGTACAATTATCATCTCCATCAAGCATGGCTGTTGCTGAGAAAGGCTCTGGTACTGTTATGAGCGATAATATATGTTTCCCTGCTAAAATAGCTAATGGACATATATATGATTTAATAGAATCTAATGTAGACAGAATATTCTATCCTTCTGTTGTTTTAGAGAAAAAAGAAAATGATAATAGCGACAATAGCTATAACTGCCCTGTTGTAACTGGTTATCCTGATGTAATTGACAGTTCTATAAGTCCATTAACTAAATACGGCATAGCTTTTGATGCTCCAACAATCTCTTTCTTAAACGAAGATTTACTTTATAAAGGCTGTAAAGCTTATTTTGTAAAAACACTCGGCATAGATAAAAAAGATTTTGACAGAGCATTCAAATTAGCTTTAAAAGAACAAGAGAGAGTAAAAGCAGAATTAAAAGAAGAAGGCAAAAAAATAATAGAACATGCTAAAGAAACGCAAACACCTATTATACTTATAGTAAGCAGACCTTATCATATAGACCCACTAATTAACCATAAAATACCAGAAACTATTGCTTCATTTGGTATTAATGTGCTTACAGAAGATGGTCTTGATATTGATGAGTCTCTCGCTGATGTTCAAGTATTAACTCAATGGTCTTATCCTAACAAAATGTTTAAAGCTGTTTTATGGGCAGCTAAGCAAAAAGACTTAAAACTTGAAGTTGTTCAAATTAATAGTTTCGGCTGCGGTCCTGATGCTACTACTTCTGATGAAATAAAATCAATACTTAATGCTTATGGAAAGAGTCCTACTTTGGTAAAAGTTGATGAGATTTCGAGTCCTGGAAGCATAAGACTTAGAATACGTTCTATGATAGAAAGTATGAAGATGAAAGGCGATTTTATTCCAAAAGAAAAAGCAGAAAGAACTATTATTAAAAGATATGAGAAAAATGATAAGCGTGCAATACTTGTACCAAAATTCGGACATTTCTATGACCCTATGATTTTAACTTTACTTCAAAGAAGCGGATATGATACAATACCTCTACCAGAGCCAGATATTGACTCTGTAGAAACAGGTTTAAGATATGCTAACCAAGATATATGTTATCCAGCTACAATAATAGTAGGAGATATTGTAAAAGCTGTAAAAAGCGGTAAATATGACCCTGACAAAATAGCTGCTGGTATCACTCAAACAGGTGGACAATGCCGTGCTAGTAATTATGCTTCACTTATTAAAAGAGGTTTGATTAATGCTGGTTATCCTAATGTACCTGTTATTACTGTGGGGTTAACTGTTATTAATGATCAGCCTGGATTTAAGCTTTCTAAGATTGATATGATGAAAGAAGGTATAGTTGCTATGCCTTATGCTGACGCTATATCTGCAATGTATTATTATACTGCTGTGCGCGAGGTTAATAGAGGCGAATCTTTAGCTCTTGCTAATAAATATATAGCTTTACATCCGAAAGATTTTAGCCTCAATGATACTGATAAATTATTAAAGCAGGCAGTTAAAGAGTTTAACGCTATTGAAACTAAAGACTTATTATTACCTAAAGCAGGACTTGTTGGTGAGATATATGTAAAATATAATAACTTTGCTAATGGTGATGTTTGTGATTGGCTTATGGCTAAGGGAATAGAAGTTATAGTTCCTCCTGTGTTTGACTTCTTTGTACAGAAAATTATAAGTGCTCAGGTTAATAAAGAAACTAATGCGAGAGAGGTTTCATCTCTCAAATATTATGGTTCTAAATTATCTGAGAAAGTTATAGATATGAGAATAGATTCTATAAACCAAATAATGTCTAAGTTCAAAGGATTTAGACCTGTACACCATATAAGACAGATTGCTGAAAATGCTGCTAAGGTTACTGCTATGACAAATCAATTCGGTGAAGCTTGGCTGCTTCCTGGAGAGATAGCTACTTTTGCTGAAGAGAATATTAATAACGTGCTTTGTTTACAGCCTTTTGGTTGTATTGCTAACCATATTATAGCCCGCGGTATTGAAACTAGACTTAAAACTATATATCCTAATCTCAATCTTCTTTATTTGGATATGGATGCTGGTGCTAGTGAAGTTAATACTGTAAATAGATTAGAATTCTTTGCTCGTTCTGCTAAAGATAGTATGAACTCTATTATGGTTGATGACGATATAAAAGAAGCTGTTGGAGCATATCATAAATAATTTAGTAAAATAATAATGTAAATATAAAAAGGTTTGCAAATATTAATTTGTAAACCTTTTTTATTATATATAAGCAAAATGTAAAATTTTATCTAAATTTCTTAAAAAATAGCAAAAAAATGTAAATTTTTTAATGTTTTTTGTAAAATAAATTGACATTACTGCAAAATTATACTATAATATAATTATAAGATAATTTAATATATTAGAAATAAAAAGGAGTATTTATGAAGAAATTATTTTGTTTATTATTTGCTTTTTCTATAATTGGAAGTTCTTCTCTTTTTGCTGATTGGATTATACCTATAAGTCAAGTTCCTGCGGCAGTTAAAAATGCCGTGAAAAGACGTTTTCCAAGAGCAAGAATTTGGAAAGTAGAGATGGACGATGGTTTGTATCATGTAGAACTTAACAATGGTGTAGAACTTGAAGTAACTAGAAGAGGAAGAATAGTTGATATAGATTATTAATTTTCTAATAATAAGGCTTGCAAAATAATATAGTTTCTGCAAGCCTTATTTATACCAAGATTATATTCTTCTTTAAGCTAAACTGTATAACATATCTCCATAAGTTGGAAGTTTCCAATGTTTTTTAGAAACGGTTCTTTCTAATTCATCAATTATAGGACGCATTTCTTCTATACAAGCAAACACTTTATCTCTGAAAAATATGCTAGACTTTGATATATCTTTTATCTTTTTTACTTCTGATAAATAATCTTCTAAAGTTCTTAGTTTCTTATAAAGATTATTAGTTAAATTACTTAATCTATCTAATAAATCTTTTTCTATATCATATTTTATTTTCAAAGTTTTCTTTTTATCGCATATATTAACAAGCTCTTCAATATAATCTAAAGAAAATGGAATAATATATTTATTAATCATATCTATTAAAGTAAGCGCTTCAATATTAATTACTTTAGTATATTCTTCCAAGCTTATTTCATATCTTGAAAGAACTTCAGCTTTTGTTAAAACATTATGTTTTGTAAACAAGTCTATATTTTTTTGTGATATAAATGTTTCAAGTGCTTCAGGAGTTGTTTTTAGATTGCATAAACCTCTCTTATGAGCTTCTTTTACCCATTCATCAGAATAGTTATTTCCATTATAAATTATTCTTTTATGTTTTTTTATGTTTTCTTTTAATAACTCTTCTAAATCTTTATCAAAATCCGAAGACTTTTCTAATATATCAGCAAATTGAGATAATGCCTCAGCGACTATTGTGTTTAATACAATATTAGGACCAGATACAGATAAGCTAGAACCTACCATTCTAAACTCAAATTTATTACCAGTAAAAGCAAGAGGAGAAGTTCTATTTCTATCGGTTGAATCTTTTGTAAATCTTGCAAGAGCAGCTACCCCCATCTCCATTTCTACAGCTTCTCTTTTTTTGTATTTTTTAGAGTTTTCCATAGATTCTATTATTTCAGTAAGTTCATCTCCAAGAAATATTGATATTATAGCAGGAGGTGCCTCAGATGCTCCAAGGCGATGGTCGTTACTTGCGCTTGCTGTAGTTGCTCTAAGTAAATCCTGATATTCATCAACAGCTTTCATTACAGCAACTATAAATAATAAAAATTGTTTATTTTCTGAAGGTGTTTTACCTGGTTCAAATAGGTTAAGTCCTGTATCTGTAGCTATAGACCAGTTATTATGTTTTCCGCTGCCATTAACTCCAGAGAAAGGTTTTTCATGCAAAATACAAGCTAAATTATGTTTTTCTGCTATTACCTTCATAAGCTCCATTGTAATTTGGTTTTGGTCTGTTGCCATATTTGTTATAGTAAACTCTGGAGCAAGTTCATATTGACCAGGGGCTACTTCATTATGTTCTGTTTTTGCAATAATGCCAAGCTTCCAAAGCTCATTATCCAACTCTTTCATAAACTCTAAAACTCTTGGTTTTATGGCGCCAAAATAATGGTCTTCTAATTCCTGCCCCTTTGGCGGACAAGCTCCGAATAATGTTCTCTTACAATATCTTAAATCTGGTCTTTGTAAATATAAATCTCTATCTATCAAAAAATACTCCTGTTCTGCTCCAACAGTTGTATATACTCTATTAATGTCATTATGTCCAAACAATTTTAATATTCTTTTTGCTTCCCTTTCTATAACTTGCATAGAGCGAAGTAATGGTGTTTTTTTATCTAAAGATTCTCCGCTGTAAGAACAAAAAGCACTTGGTATACATAAAGTATTATCTTTAATAAAAGCATAAGAAGTAGGATCCCAAGCAGTATATCCTCTTGCCTCAAAAGTACTTCTTAATCCGCCGGATGGAAAACTTGAAGCATCAGGCTCTCCTTGAACAAGCTCTTTACCTGTAAACTCCATACGAACTTTACCGTCTTTAGTTTGAGTTATAAAACAAGTATGTTTTTCTGCTGTTACGCCTGTCATAGGCTGAAACCAGTGTGTGAAATGTGTTGCTCCTTTTTCTATTGCCCATTCTTTCATGGCATGTGCCACAACATTTGCTAATTCTAAATCTAATCTCTCACCATTCTTTATTGTTTTTATTAATTTTTTGTAAATGTCTTTAGGAAGTTTTTCCTGCATTACATCATCATTAAATACATAGCTTTCAAATATGTGAGGTAATTTATCCATATCCTTCCTCCCAAAAAAAATTTATATATTTATTTAAAAAAAATATTATAACACTATTACAAATAATTTCAATATTACTATATACGATTATTTGTTTAGGAGTAATAGATATTGCACACTTTTTAGTTTAAAAAAAGTAGGTATTCCTTATAATTTAATTAGCCAAAATAAACAAAAATAAATACATGTAAAACAATATAATTCAAATCAGAAAAAAAGATAGTATTAATAATTAATAAAGTAAAAAATAAAAAAGTACAAGTTTTGAAATTTGATATTAGTATTAGAAATTATTATTGGAAGAAGCAATTATAAGAAATAGAAAAAATAGAAAATAAAAGCAGAAAATCTAAAACTAGCCCTAATAAATATAAAAATAAAAAAATTATTAATAAAGTTATTAAAATACTAAATAAATATAAATACGATAAAACTAAAATAAAAAAACTTTTAGAAAGAGAAAAGATAAAGATAGGTACTAGTGCCATTGAAACAATTTTAAAAGAGCATAATTTATATAACAAAAAAAAGAAGAAAGTAAGGAAAAAACATAAATGAAAGCATGCTATTTATATCAAGGAAGCAGGCGAAAAAGTACAGATAGATGTTAAATATGCTTTTTTTGGTGAAATACGTTATTATCAATTTACTGCTGTAGATGTAGCTACTAGAATGAGCTTTAGATATTTATATGATGAAAAAAGTCCTAACAGTACTGTTGATTTTCTAAAACGAATGTTAGATTATTTTCCTTTTAGAATACATTGTATTCAAACATACAATGGTACGGAATTTACTTATCGAAAACATTTATTTGATACAGAACACCTATTAGATATATTTTGTAAGAAGAACTGTATTAAGAGAGTTTATAATCCAGTTGCCTCACCTTGGTATAATGGCGTAGTAGAAAGTACACATAAACTAGACCAAAAAGAATTTTATGATTTTTGTACTCAAGAATTAAATTTAGAGAAAGCAAATCTAAAATTAAGAAAATATAATAATTTTTCAATTATAAACAAATACACTCTGCTAAAAATTTATGATACTCCTATGTTATACTTTAAGAAATTAAGGAATTCCTAAATGCAATATGTTTATCTCCTGTGCAATAACTCTACATTATAATAATTGATATTTATTGTTCAATGTTATATAATAATATTCACTTAGTATAAGGAAAACTATATATGAGAAGAGAATTAGCCGTTGTTTTAGAAACATATAATAACAATATTGCTAAAGTGCAATTGCAAAGAAGCTCAAGCTGTGATGGATGCAAAATATGTTCTACCGGAAAGCCAATCATATTAAGAGCTAATAATAATATAAATGCTTCCAATGGAGACAATGTTATTATAGAAGTAGAAGAACTTAAAAAAGGTACTAATTTCTTTGTATATATAATACCGTTAGTATGTCTTATAATAGGATATTTTGTTGGTAATTACATATCTAAAATCGCTAATATTAATCATGACTTAGGACCTATAATTTCTTTTGTATTCTTTTTTGTTTATATATTTTTTGGCATACTACAATTAAAAAAAAATAACAAGATTATAGCTAATATAATAGCAAAAAATAAATTATGAAAATAAAATATATTATAATTTCTTTAATACTTTTTTTATTTGCATCTTGCAAAACTAATTATGAAACTTTTTACAAGATAGGAAATGATACAGTGTCTTCTGTTTATAAAATTACATCTTTAGAAATAAAACCAAAAGTAGAAAAGTTTGAAGACAATTATATATATACTTTTAAAAATGATACTAATGCATTATATAATAGTGTAAAGTATGCTAATTATTTATGGAAAAACGAAGGATATTATATAACTGAGCATAATGATTTTGGTAAAGAAAATGGAAGTGTAGAATTAGCAAAAAGTTCAATATCTCCTAACAAAGTAATAAGAATTAATATTCATTCTTATACCAACAATTCTTTTGATGTTGCTATATCATTAGTAAATGGAACACTAAAACTAAAAAATAATATAAGTAATAAATAATTAAATATTATCCATATTAAAATTAAGCCAATAACCAAGTTCTACAAATAATTTTTTCTCTTCTTCGTCAAAACTTATGAGAATCCCTTTATATTTTAGAAGTATCTTATAAAAAATATTTTCATAAGTATTCCTATCTATAGGCATATCATTATTAGATAAAAACTTAATATCTCTTAATAAATCAAATATGATTTTTCCATTTCCTGTTTCATAAAGTTCATTTAATGCATTTTTGATATTCTCGCCAACAACTTCTGATATACCGCTATTAGAAATAAATATACCAGCATTTCTTGCATCTTTTAATTCTTTAGACACCCCATCATAAGCTTCTCTTCCTTTTGACACTATAGTCTCTCTTAATATAGGAGAATACATAGCTCCCATTAATCTTCTATAGTCATAATCTGGTGTAACATCGTTTGTATTAAAATATTTAAATAGTTTCTCATATTCAGGATATATTTTATGCATTATATCATCTAATTTAGAAATATCTTCTTTAAATAAAGAGTCTGCAAACCTATTTCTAATATCAGAGCTTAAATCTTTTAGACGCATAGTATATACTAAATTATCATTACAATTTTTATCTTCAGAAAGTATTATATCATTTTTTAACTCATAATTTTCTTTTATTGTATCAACTTTAAAATATAAATCTGCTGTTATATTATCAGTCATTACTCCTTCAATATGATTGTTATCTATTAGAACAGCTTTAATATTATGCTTAAAAATATTTATATCTTTTTCTTTATAATCACTGGCAATTAAATTAAATATAAACTGATTGATAATATAAAGTTTAGTAAATAAATCTATCTTAGCATTTTTCTCATAGAAGTATCTTGCAGTATGATGTTCTTTTTTATTACTAATTGAAGTTTCTAATGCTTTTAAAAATTCCTGATAAGCCTCTTCTACAAAAGGAGCATTTTTATCTTTAACAAGCATTCTTGCATAATGAAATGACCTCTCAGCATATTGCATGTTTTTAATAGGCTCTATCCTAGAAACATCTTCAAAAAACCACCCGCAAGAAGTATAAGCAAATAATGAATATTTATAAGACTCCATTAAAAATATAAACTCTTTAAAAGATATATGTTTGGAGCATATTTCATATAAGTCTTTAGCATCAGAATCATTATATATAGCCCTAACATACTCTTCTCTAAGAGAGTTTCTAGATTCATTTGTAAAGTTTAAAAATAACGAAAACAATTTATCTTGCATATTTCTAAGTATATCAAAAGCATCTCTAAGCCCCTTTCTCCAAGATAAGTCAATAACACCATCACCGCCGCATCCGCAATTACTTCTCCACCTCTCAACACCATGCGAGCAGCTCCAAGAAGTACCTCTTTTACCTTCCCCTTCATGCAATATCACCTCTTCAATAGGAGGACATATACTTAAATAATGTTCATAATTTGTAGGAGTAATATTATCATAGTGAATATTATCCTGAAAATACCTTGCCAAACACATATCCCCAAAAGGCTCATGATGCCCATAGCTCTCACCGTCTGTAGCAATATTAACAAGCTTCCTATCCCCATAAGCATTTCTTATTCTCTCGGCTAATTTCTCAGCAGAACAAAGTAAATGCTCAAAAGCTATAGCATTAGATATATAAGGGTCATAAAAAAATACAGCAATCCTCTTACCATTATGCCCATAAAGCCAATAAGGTTTTGATGTGTCTATCCTCGCTCCAGATACATCAGTCTGAGTAATACCCTTAACATAATGTGCCTGATATGGAGAGAGTATTGTAAACTTAACCCCACAATCACATAAAGCATCAACAACATCTAAATTTATAGCAGTCTCAGAAAGCCATATACCCTTTGATTTCCTTTTGAAATATTTTTCAAAGTTATAAAGTCCCCATTTAATCTGCACCATCATATCTTCTTTTTTGGCAAGCGGTAAAATTATATGATTATAAACTTGGGCAATAGCATTACCATATCCTAATCTTTCTATACTAAGTTTATCTGCTTCTAATATTCTCTGTAGTAAATCAGGCTTCTTATCAGCAATATAATCCAATAATGTAGGTCCAAAATTAAAACTTATATACTGATAATTATTAGACATATCTGTAATTCTTCCATAACCGTCTAATATTCTTGAATAGGCATTTGGACTATAACATTCATTGGTTATTCTTTCATTCCAATCGTGAGCGGGTGATGCACTTATCTCTTTTTCTATCTCTCCTAAAAATGGATTTTCTCTTGGAGGCTGATAAAAATGTCCATGCAATATTAAATATTTCATAATAAGAATCCTAATATAAAAAGATTATTTCAAGTATAATCAAACTTACATATATTTGCAAGCAAATAATTTTTATTTTAATTATCGAAATAAAGGTTTGTTTTTTAAATATAAAAAAGTTTCATATTATAGTATTATGTTATTATTTGTATAATAAAAAACTAGCCATTTAGTTTTAAGAAAATGACTAGTTTTTTTATATAATAATCTCTAAATTTCAGATTAAATATATTACTTTATGCTATTTACAGCCTCGTCTATCATTTTTGCACATTTTTCTATTTTTGGTTTATCATTGTCTATTATATTGCTTAATGGTTTCCTTACACCGCCTAATTCTAAGCCTTCTCTTAGTTTAATAATAGCTTTCATTACTGCATATAAATTACCATGGCATTCACACATAGCATATATGATTCTGTCTATTTTATACTGTATATTTCTTGCTTTATCAAACTCGCATTTATTAACAGCATCATTAGCAGCTAAGAACAATTCAGGCATTACCGCATAAGTACCGCCTATTCCAGCATCAGCCCCTATTAATCTTCCAGCTACAAATTGTTCATCTGGTCCGTTAAATATAATACTATTATCCCCACCAACATCTTTAAACATTTGTATGTCTTGTACAGGCATAGATGAGTTTTTAACTCCTATAACTCTTGGATTTTCTCTCATCTTTTTATAAAGATTAACGTTTAAGGCCACGCCTGCAAGCTGAGGTATATTATAAATAATAAAATCTGTATTTGGAGCAGCAGCACTTATATCATTCCAATATTCTGCTATAGAATAGTCAGGAAGGTGGAAATATATTGGTGGTATAGAAGCTATGGCATCTACACCCAATTTTTCAGCATGAGTGGCTAATTCTGCACTGTCTGCAGTATTGTTGCAGCCTACATGTGCTATTATAGTAATTTTACCTTTTGCCACTTCCATAACATTCTCTAATACCACTTTTCTTTCTTCCTTACTCTGATAAATACATTCTCCAGAAGAACCTCCTACATATAATCCGTTTACACCTTTATCTATTAAATGTTGTGTAAACTTCTTAACTCTTTCAGGGCTTATAGCACCTTTCTCATCATAACAAGCATAAAAAGCAGGAATAATTCCTTTATATTTATCTAATGTTCCCATATTTTACTCTCCTATAATTTCTTTTAATTTTACTTTTTTATCCTCAAATCTTGATTTTGTCAAGGCATCAGCAGTTGCTATTGCTGCCCTTGCTGCTGCACCATTAAGAAGAGGTTTAAACTCTTCATCTGGCTCTTTACCATGCATTATTTCATTAAAATAATGCATCTCTTTTTTCATAATACTATGAAGCCACATAGGCGGTTTTTTACCAGGCTTACCATACATGATAGCACCATCCATTTCAGTACCATGATAAATTTTAGTTCTATCATCATCTTCTTCCTGAGTTTCATGTATAAGAAAATGCGTATCTTTTCCATCTAATTTTAAAGTCCCGCCGCAATCACACATATCTAATTTAATAGCACCTTTAGTTCCTTGAATTAGCACATAATGCTCAGGCCAATGAAAAGCAGATCCCCATTCACAAACAGCATATCTATTATTAGGAAATTCTAAATTGACAAAAAGCATATCGTCTTCATCTCCAAATCCCTCTCCATTATGCATTACATTTCCTCCTGTCATTGTAACAGTAGTAGGCATTCCGCCCATTAAAAATTGTATGCAATCTAATTCATGAATATGATGATATAAATGTCCCCCTGATTTACTTCTAATTTTTTTCCAAGATATAGTAGGCTGCTGTTCTTCCCAACCATTTCTTGCAGAATGACAATACAATACTTCCCCTATTACACCATCATTAATAAGTTTTTTGGCATGACGAACTCCATTAAAAAAATTCATAACATGCCCAGCCATAAATATTACACCATTCTCCTGACAAGTATTTACCATCTCATCACAATCTTTATAATTTAATGCTATTGGCTTTTCGCAAAAAACATTAACTTTATTTTTTGCCGCTTTTATTACAGGTTCTTTATGTAAATAATTTGGAGTTGCAACTATAACAGCATTTACATCTTCTCTTTTAAAAAGAGTATCTAAATCTGTTTCAATATCACATTCTAATTCTTTAGATATAGTTTCGGCATTTTCTGGATCAAGTATAGCTGATATTTTAGCTCCTTCTTCCTCTTTCATTATTCTTCCAAGTTCAGCTCCAAAATAACCAGTGCCTACAATAGCATAACCTATTGTTTTCATTTTTTATCCTCCTAAATATAATTTTTTATTTTATAATTTTTTATTTTACTGCTCCGTCTGCCATTCCCCTTGCTATTTTCTTTTGTATAATCATAAAGAAAATAACCGAAGGTATAACAACTAAAGCAGATGCTGCCATCATATCTCCCCAATTCAATATTTCTGCCCCCTGAAGCGATCTAAACTTTACAGATACTGTCATCATATCTGTGCTATTTATTAATATTAATGCATATAAAAATTCATTCCATGCATTTATAAAAGTATAAATAGCCGTAGCCACTATACCCGGTGCCACTAAAGGCAATACAATTTTTACAAATGTTTGCAATTTATTAGCTCCATCAACTCTCGCCGCCTCCTCAATACCAATAGGTACAGTCTTGAAAAAACCAACTAACATCCATACCGCATAAGGTACACTAAATGATAAATACACTATTATAAGACCGACTCTAGTATTAGTTAATCCAAATTTAGCCATTACAAGAGAATAAGGAATTGCAAGAAGTATAGGAGGAAATAAATATGTTGTAACTAATATTTTAGACATTATACTTCCTAATTTAGGAAAAAATCTCACTATTCCGTATGCTGCCATACTTGATATAATTATTGCTATTATAGTTGTTAATAATGCAATAATAATACTGTTTCCTATGTTTCTTGCAAAATCCAAATCTTTAATTACATGAATAAAATTATTCAATGTAAAATTTTTTGGAATAAAGTTAGTAGGATATGAAGTAAGTTCTGTATTAGTTTTTACAGAAGATATTAATATCCATAGTAAAGGGAATACAGATATTATAGATAATATTATAAGATATATATGGCATAAAAGGTTTCCTATAATCTCTTTTGATTTAAACATCATTTATTCTCCTTTTCCCATTTAGCAATTACCATGAAATATATAAAGCATATAATAAGCAAGAACAATAAAAGCAAAATAGTAACAGCAGATGATTTTCCTAATAACTTTGTACCCCACCCCATTTTATAAGCATAAATTGGAATTGTGCTGGTTTTATTAGCAGGTCCTCCTCCTGTAAGAAGATATATAATATCAAAATTATTAAATATCCATATAGTACGAAGAACCACCAATAACCCAACTACTATTTTTATATGCGGAAAAGTAATATACCAAAACTGCTGATACTTTTTTGCTCCATCTATTTGAGCAGCTTCATATTGATCTTGAGGTATAGTTTGCAATGCAGATAATATATTTACCATAATCATAGCTGAGCCAAACCAAACATTTATAAAAATTAAAGTTGGAAATACCATATTACTATCGCTTAAGAATTGAGGTAATTCATTAGTCAATCCAATCTGAACCATTAAATTAGGTAAAAATCCTGATACCCCATTTAATATCCACTTCCATGAAAGAGCTATAACGATTGAAGGGAAAGCCCATGGTATAATCATTAATGTTCTATATACATTTTGCAAATGTTTTACTCTATTTAAACATAATGCTGCTGTAAATCCTATCATTATCTGACCTAATAAAGAAAAAATTGTCCACAAAATAGATGTTAAAAAAGCTTTGAAAAATAAAGGGTCCATTAAAACATCTATATAATTTTTCATTCCTATAAAGTCATATACAGGCCTTATTAAATGTTTTGTTGTAAAGCTGTAATAAAGGCTTGAAAAGATAGGATATATTAACAAAGCTATTACAATGATCATAGCAGGGAGAACAAATATCCATCTTGCATAATCAATAGTATTCAGCCATTTTTTCATAAATACACCCTCATACTAACAATTTATTGTACACTGCTGAATAAGTCATTTAATCTGTTTTCAGCATCTTTAGCAGCTTGATTTATATCTTTTCCATTAACAAGAATTTCTTGGAACATATCTTCAATAACGCTTTGAGAAGTTAATAAACTTCCTTGAACATTAGGTCCATTTTCAAATCCTATAGATGTTCCCATATCCATTGTTTTTCTTATAATTTGCTCAGCATTAGAGAACTTTTTAACTATTTCATTTTCCTGATATTTTGGATTATCTGATATACCAGCTATAGAAGGAAGCATACCTACAGGAGTTGCTTGTAAAAATTCTATATATGTATCAGGTTCATATAATTTTTTTATAAATGCCTTACATATTTCAGGGTGTTTAGAATTTGCCCAAATAACCATTGGTATATGAGCAGTTTCAGCACCATAATCAGGATCATCAGCATTTATTTTTGGAAGAGGTGCACAGTCTATTTGGTCAATCAAATGAGGAGAATTGATTTCTACTCCGCTTATTTGGAAGCCTGAGTTAAAATCAAAAGCTGTTTTTCCCTGATAATATAAATTTGCTTGATCTAATGTTATATAGTTAACAGAATCTTTAGGAGAACAATTTTTATATATGTCAACCCAAAACTTTATTCCGTCAATTGCAGCTTTACTTGTTAAATTTGCTTTCAAATCATCAGTTAATAGACTATCTCCCGCACTTTTTACATAATAATTTAAAAATCTTGTTGCCATAAAATCACCTGAACCGCAAGGGAAAGAACAGCCATATACTCCATCTTTTGTTAAAGCTTTAGCAGCCTTAGCAAATTCATCCCAAGTTTTTGGAACTTCTAATCCGGCATTCTTTAATAAATCTTTTCTATACCACATTACCTGAGCATGAGAATATAATGGTATTGAATAGCATTGTCCGTCCTTTTCTCCTTCCAATAAAGATAATTCAGAAAATTTATCTCTGCCTATATCATCAATTAAATCATCAATAGGTATTATTGCACCTGCATCCATCATTTCCACTACCTGCATTGGTAACGCCGTACTCATATCAGGAACATTACCTGAAGCTAATCCAGTTGTCCATTTCGTATAAAAATCTGCCCAAGAGAATGTTTCTATCTTGATTTTTACTTTTGGATTATCTTTCATAAATTGCTCTGCAACTTTTTGTATAACATCTAATCTTTGACCTTGAGTAAATGAGTGCCAAAAGGTTATTTCACCCTCAAGTTCTCCATTAGAAGATACAGAAGAAGATGTTTTCTTACCGCATCCTATTAAACTAATTGTTAATAATGATAATGCAATAAATAAAATATACAATTTGTTTTTTATACTCATAACATTCTCCTTAATTAATTTTGATTTTTTAGATTTAAGATATTATCTTATACTTATAAGTCTATAATTTTTTTTACTGACTTCTACTAACTTAACGCTCAAAAATAGCACTACAATCTTTTTTGTTTATTAAATATGAAATTATAAAAATAAAATTGAAATTGTTTTTATCCGTCTCTATTAACTTTGCGATATTTATTCGGAGTAACACCGAAAGCAGATTTAAATTCTCTTATGAAATAATTAGGGTCTTTATATCCTACATCGTATGCTATATCACTAATACTTTTATTTCCAATCAACAAAAATCTGGCAGCAGTTGTTAGCCTGATTTCTCTTAAATATTCCATAGGAGGCTTGCCCATACTCTTCTTAAATAAACTGCTGAATCTCTGTTTGCTTAAGCCAACCATACTTGCCATCTTTTCTGGAGTATAATTGTCTGTAGGATTTGAAATAATATGATATGATACAAATCTTATTCTTGGATCTATATTTTGTTTATTTAAACTTACTTCCATTTCTTTAATTATATCCATATTATCCATATTTGCTTTTGCATTTTCTAAACTTAATGGATATTCTAATTTATTATTTTCAGCTCTAATAGATAAAGAACCTATTAAAAGATTTAAATTTCCTTCTATAAAACATTTTTTTGCAGCTATTTTTTCATGCAGCCATTTATACATCTCCCTAAAATAAATATCTTCTCCATGATTATCCAAAATCCTAGGAATACCATAAACTTTTCCTAAAACATCATAAATTTCAGATGAAACTAAAGTAGTAAACCTTACACTGAAAAATTCAAAAGTATCAGAAACAGATTTACATGACATGTTGCACCCTTTAGGTATATATACTATTTGATTTTCTTTTACTTTAACTATCTCATCATTAATATAAAATAAAGCTTCGCCTTTTACTATATATCTTAAAATATTATATGGTATCATTGATTGAGGAAACTCCCAATTTTTACCCATAGAATATAATTCTATATATAAAAATGAAAATTTTATGTTATCTATTAATGACATCATAATATTGCTCCATTTATTGGTCTCTCTCTATATATATTAAGTATTATATGCATAATTCATCATTGTACAAATAAATTTTTAATAATTTTTAATAAATCATTTGGCAAAATGTTTTTTTAATGTATAACTATGAAATTTAAGAAAAAATAACAAGAATATATTAAATATACACGAAAATAAAAGAAATACTCATAGACTAAAATATTATAATTATTTTAAAATTATTCATGCAAATAGATATGCTTATATGATATTTAAATAATTAAAGATATATAAAAAAGCCCAATACAATAGTATTGAGCTTTATTTTTATAATATAAATATTTTTACTTAGATAAGTATTTATGTATACCAGCTGCAGCTCTTTTACCGTCACCAATAGCAAGTATAACAGTAGCAGCTCCACGAGCAGCATCGCCGCCAGCAAATACACCCTCTACAGAAGTAGCACCAGTCTCTTCATCTATTACATAAGTACCTTTTTTAGTAGTTTGTAATTCAGGTACTTTTCTAGATATAAGAGGATTAGGAGTAGTACCTATAGCAACAATAACAGCATCTACTTCTATATCTTCAGTTTTTCCTTCTACAGGAACAGGTTTTCTTCTTCCATCGGCATCAGCCTCACCAAGTTCCATAACTTGAGTTCTAACTGCTTTTACATTATCATTCTCATCAGCAATAATTTCTAAAGGAGCTCTTAAAAATCTAAAATCAACACCCTCTTCCATAGCGTGATGAACCTCTTCAACTCTTGCAGGAAGTTCTTTTTCTGTTCTTCTATAAACTATATATACCTTTTCAGCACCAAGCCTTACAGCAGTTCTGCAAGCATCCATAGCCACGTTACCGCCGCCTAATACAGCAACTCTTTTATGTCTTATAACAGGAGTATCTACTTCTGGGAATTTATATGCTCCCATTAAATTTACACGAGTTAAATATTCATTAGCAGAATAAACTCCGCAGTAATTTTCACCAGGTATATTTAAAAAAGCAGGAAGCCCAGCACCAGTACCCAAGAATATAGCATCATATTCTTTTCTTAATTCATTGAAATCCAAAGATATACCAGCAACTTCATTTATTTTAAAATTAACTCCATCTTTTTTAAGGTTTTCTACTTCATGAGCAACCAACTCTTTAGGCAAACGGAACTCTGGAATACCATACATAAGTACTCCGCCTATAGTATGCAACGCTTCAAGCACTGTAACATCATAACCTAATTTTATTAAGTCTCCAGCACAAGCCAACCCAGCAGGACCAGCACCTATAATACATACTTTTTTACCGTTTTTTTCTACTTTTAAGCCATCATACTTAGCATGTTTTCTTTCATAGTCAGCAACAAACATCTCTAATTTACCAATAGCAACAGGCTCAAATTTCTTACCAACAACACATCTTTGTTCACATTGAGTTTCTTGAGGACATACTCTTCCGCAAGCTGCTGGTAATGCATTAGTTTCTTTTATTTTTTTAGCTGCTTCTAAAAATTTCTTTTCAGCTATAAGCCCTATAAACTCAGGTATTTTTACCTTAGCAGGACAACCTTCCATACAATGTGGAACTTTACAATCTAAACATCTTAAAGATTCAGTATATGCTTGTTCTTCTGTATAACCTAAAGGTACTTCTTTGAAGTCCTTTTTACGCTCTTCAGCACTTCTTTGCGGCATTTCTTGCCTAGGTATTTCACCCAATTTTGATCTTGGTGGCATATATATATTCTCCTATTTTTTAGAACAATATTAAATAACTTGGAAATATTATACAATAAAATAAAAATATAGCAATGATATATTTTTATTTTTAATACTATCATACAAAAAATACTATATTAATGATAATATTCAATTATTTAATAACATTATACTAATAATTAATATAATATTGTAAAATATTGTAAAAAACAAATAAAGTTTTTTTATTTTACATATTAAAGTACTTGTATATTGAACAAAATAAATATATAATACAAAAAGATAAAAAATTATAATAGAAGAGTGGAAATTTTATGGAAAAAGAACTTATTTATTCTGTAGAAGATGATGATAACATAAGAGATTTAATAAAATACACTGTAGAAGAAGCTGGGTTTAACATAGAATGTTTTGCCAATGGTAAAGATATGCTTGAGGCTTTAAAAAACAATATACCTAGTTTAATACTTTTGGATATTATGCTTCCAGATATGGAAGGCACTGATATATTAAAAATAATTAGAACAGATTATGCCCATTTACCTATAAAAGTAATAATGCTTACTGCAAAATCTAGTGAAATTAATATAGTTACAGGGCTTAATTTAGGGGCTGATGATTATATACCAAAGCCTTTCTCTGTATTAGAACTCATAGCAAGAATTAAAGCTAATTTGAGAAAAAAAGATGTGAGAGTGGATACAGAAGAATTGACATTTGGTGAGATTAAGCTAATAGTAAAAAAAAGAGTTGTATATGTTAATGATAGGCAGATTCCTCTTACACAAAAAGAGTTTGACTTATTAAAACTTCTTATGGAAAATGCTAATAATGTTGTAGATAGAGAAATGATGCTTGAAGAAGTGTGGGGAGTAGAGCATTCTATGGAAACAAGAACCATTGATATGCATATCAAATCTATTAGGCAAAAATTAGATTTAAAAAAGGAAAATATTATTACTATTAGGGGAATTGGTTATAAATTAATAGAAATATAATTACTCTTTATGATTAGAAACATTTTTTTAAAATCGTTATTTATTCTTATATTATCAAGTGCTTTAATGTTTATAGGAATTCTTTTTACCGTGCAGTATAATAATATTATGTACAGTAGAGTAATGATTGTTAATATCATAGACATGCTTCAAAGAGAGATTAATATATATGATATAAAAACTGAAGAAGATTTTAAAAATTTTGTATTGCAATCAGATAAAGAAGAATTAAGAATAAGTATAATATCTACAAACGGTATAGTTATTGCAGATACTCTAAGCGACACAGCAAAAACAACTCTCGGAAACCATAATAATAGAAGCGATGTCATAGAAGCTTTACACAATACAAATGATGAACCGTCTTTTTCAATAAGCACTTCTATTAGCCAAAAAACACCCTATATATATGCATCAAAAAAAATTAAATCTGATGACTTTGTTGATTACATATTAAGAGTGTCCATACCTATGGATTCTATTAATAAATATTTAACTACATTTTTATTTACAGCTGTTATGGTGATAACTATTGTTGTAATACTCATGGCCTTTGTACTGCCTATAATGTCAAGAAATATTATGAATCCTTTTTATATTATTAAAGAGACATTAGATAATATATACAATAACCGCTCGCTTACTCCCAAAAATCTTACGGGGTTTAATGATATTAACAATATAATTTATGATATCAATGAAGTTGCTGTTGATTTGAATAATAATATCATAGCGTATCAGACAGAAAAAGAAAAACTTAATTATGTATTAGAAAATATTGCACAAGGGATTATTGCGGTCAATAAGAAAAAGGAGATATTTTTTATTAATCAATTTGCTATAGATTTCTTAGATATTGAAGAGAAAACAGTTAATAATTTAAATGAGATAATAAAAGATGAAAATGTAATAAAAAAGATAGATAATGCTATAGAATTAGGAAGGTTTTCAAAGTTTGATTCAAAAGAACATAATATGGATATAGAAATCACAATTATACCAATACGCAATAATGAAAATATATCCGCTTTAATAAAATTTGAAGATGTTACAGATATTAGAAAATTAGAGATAGAAAAACAGGACTTTTTTATTAATGCCTCTCATGAATTAAAAACACCTTTAACTTCTATTTTGGGATACTCTGAACTTTTATTAGCTACTGGCGGTGGAAAAAAATTAAATGATTTTGTAAATAGAATAAATACAGAAGCATTGAGAATGAAAGAGTTAGTTATGGATATGCTTACATTAAGCAGAATAGAGGCTAATTGGCAAGAGACTATAGATGAAAAGATGGATATAAAAGAGATAATACTTAATGTTTATGACAGCAATAAGTTAAAAGCTCAAAAAAGAGATATTACAATAGACTTAAATATAGAATCTGCTTTCATAATGGCTAATAAAGAAAAAATAACAGAAGTTGTTAATAACCTTGTGGATAACGCTATTAAATATACAGATGACGGCGGAAATGTAAAAATTATTTTAAGCACAGATAAAGATAAAGCAATTTTTACAGTAAAAGATACAGGCTGCGGAATAGCCCCGCAGTATTTAAATAGAATATTTGAAAGATTCTTTAGGGTAAAAAACAATAAATACCTTAAAGTCAATGGAACGGGGCTTGGACTAACAATAGTAAAAAATATATGCAATAATTATAACGCTGATATACATGTAAAAAGTGAAGAAAATGTTGGAACAGAGATAAGCGTTGTATTTAAATTATATGATGAAGAAAAAGAAAAAACTATAAAGAAAGCTGTTTAAATATTTTTATTTAAGCATAATTGTCTAAATGCCTCATAAGAAACTATAGCAGCAGTATTTGATACATTTATAGAGCGTATATTATCACTCATAGGTAAATACACAGAATTAGCGGCATCATTCTCCCATATAGATTCTCTTAAGCCCGTGCTTTCCCTTCCAAACAAAAGTATATCATTATCACTATAATTAAACTCATCATAACGAATAGCACCAAACTTTGATATAGGCACTATTCTTTTATTGTTCTCTTTACAATATTCTAAAAATGTGTGTTCATTTTCATGTTTTATTAGGCTCAATTTTTCCCAATAATCAAGCCCTGCCCTTCTAATCTCTTTAGCACTTAGTATAAATGATGGTTTTGAGACTATGTGAAGCGATATGTTTAACCCAACACAAAGCCTTCCAATATTACCCGTATTAGAAGGAATCTCTGGTCTGTATAATGCTATTGATACATTAAAGTTTTCATTACTTATATTAATTTTATCTTTCATATTTCATAAATAAAAAAGTAAACTTTTACTAACGTCCTTTTAATAATTTTATATTAAACCTTTACTCTGCTTGCTTAATAAAAACACCTTTTATAGCTGTATTTACATTATTATTTTCTTCAACAGTATAAGTTACATTTGCTGCATAAGAAAATGTCATATCATTATTATTTATCTCTTCAAAACTCATCTCAAGCAAATGTTCTTTTGATACTATAGTACCATTATTATCATATATTTCATTATATACAGCTATATAACCATTTTTAACTTTTAATATTTGGCCTGAAGAAAAACTAAAGGTTTTGTTTGCTTTTCCAAAATAGAAATCCATAGCCCCATCTTCTTTTATTATAATATAAGAACCTGAAAAATTAATATCACTTACATTTGGAGTTTCATCAACATTCCAAATACCTGCATAAGTTTTATCTATTCCTATAATATTTTCTTCTATCGTATCTTTCAAATCTTTACAGCTTATAGTAAATAAAGATATTAATAATAAAGATGAAACTAACAGCATTTTTAACATATTTGAATTCCTTTTTTGAATTGTTTTATATTAGTTATAAATTTATTTTTTGTCAATAGAATTAAAATTATAAAATTATTATTAAATATTAAAGAAGTTTTGAAACAAGTATAATATATTAAACTATAAAATTAATAACAATATTCAAAAACACAAAATTGAAAAAATATAATCATTTAGTATAAATAAAAAAGGAGCCTTTAAAAAGACTCCTTTAATTATGTTTTAATTAATTATCATTTACCGATTTTTCGTTATTGCTTTCTTCGCCCTTAGCTACAATAGCAGGCTTTTCTTCCACTACTTCTTCATTCTTAGGTTCAACAACTCTAAGCGAATTAAGAAGAGTATAAGCAACAGCAACATTTTCTTCACCAGACTCTGCCATAACTCTAAAAGACATAAGTGAAGAATATCTGCTTCTGCCATAAGAATATTTAAATCCTATCTCTACAGTAGCTCCGGCATCTATTGTAACAACTTCACTATCAAGAACAATAGCAGCTAATGCCTGAGATAAATCAGTTTTAATTCTAACATTATTTAGTCTTCTTGAAGTTCTATTAACTATAGTAAGTACTCCTGTTCTGTTTCTCTCATCAAGTTTCACAGTAACATTAAATGGGTTTTCAGAATATTTTTCTTCTATCCTTGAAACTATAGAAGCATTAATATTAGCCCATTCTTTTATAGTATTAGGACCTCTAAACTTAGACCATAACATTCTTGATACGTCATGGAAGAATATTCCTCTTATTCTGCTGCTTCTATTGAATTTAGCTTCAGATTCATAAACCCTTCTCATATATTCAAGCTCAGGTCTCAAACTGCCGTCTTGAAGCCTATTATCAATCATATTACCAACTAAAACATTGTACTCTCCAGACAAATATCTAGGCCAAGCAGCAAGCATACCAACATGCTGAGGACGGCTAGCCTCATATATCATAACAGCATCATAATCAATACCAGCATCAAAGAACATATAAGGGTCTTGTCCATGTTCCTGTCCGTGATTCCAACCCAAAGTAAAAGCCCATAATTTTTTCTTTATTCCAGATTCTTTTATAGCCTTTATAATAAGTGATTCTTTATGAGCCCTATACCATCTCCATTTCATTCCTATTTCTTTTCTGCCTCTATTAACAGCAAGCCAACGCATACGAGCAGCCTTATTCATAGTAGACCAATTAGCAGGAGTATAAACTCCAGTAAGCTCTACCATCTCATCAACTAACTCATAACCATCAACTTCACCAGTTCTAATAAAGTCCAAACCAATATATGATATATTAGGATTAGCATCATATCTTTTTAATATATCTATAATATCCTGTACTCTTTTAGGGTCTCCCAAAGATATGTGTCTGCTTTCTACTAAGCTTTTAGTGCTTGAATTATAACCAATAGAAACTTCATATCCGCCCTTTCTATGTCCGCCGCCAGCTGCAAAATAACTCATAACATAAGCACCAAGCTCAACATTACCCTTAGATTTTGAAGCAGCTAAATTCTCAACATTCTTAATCATAGCAGGTGCCCAAGGTTTTTCAGGAGTAATACCGCCAGTCCAACCAGTAGTCTGACCTCCTATTACCCATAAAGTATCACATTTCATATAACGAACCCAATCGTATATGGCATTATAATCTTCTGTGAGAGCGCCTGTTTCTAAATTAGGAATTTTTTTAGTAGTTAAATCTATAGCATATTCTAATGTTGTTATCTTTTTAGTCTCTTTAGCAGGCGGTGATTGTCTTCCTTTTACAGTAAAATCTTTTGTATAGCCATAAACTCCGCTCTTAGTTTGTACAAGCACAACCGCCTGGTATTCACCCAAATCCCCTCCAAATGGATGTAAATAAGTTGCCTTATACTCTGCATTTTGTATTTTAAATACATTAATAGGATATCTATCATCAACATTTTTTCTTACACTTTTATCTTTTTTATATCTCACATAAACACTTAAATTTTCTACTTTATCTTCTGTATATATAGAAGCATTTATAACTACAGGTTCATACCTAAATACTGATATCTTAGATAAATCTATAGAAACACGAGGAGCTTCCCTTTTCTTAGAATTAATAATAGCACTTTCTATAGCCTTACTCAATTTATCTGAAGTTTTATCTGTAGTATTTCCAGAAAAAACCATAGCTGGAAGTACATTAGGATTAGGCATATCACTGCTCATCTCCTCATCGCTTAATAATAACTCCTGACTAAAAAGTTCTATATCTTCTCTTACACTTATATCTTCATCTACATAAAAATCATCCAAATCTACAGCCAAATTATATTCATCAAATATAGGTTTGCTATGAACTAAAGTAAGAGAATCTGGATTATACATATCTATTCTATGCGTCTTTCTATTATTATCTTCTTCTATCGCATATTGTAAATTATTATTATAATTAATTATTGTAAGCCTCTCTCCTATACCAAAAGTAAGAAGGATAAGAGAAGTTGCTATAAGTAACAATATTGTAGTTGCTATAATGCTTTTTTTCATATAAAGTAGTTTCCAATTATTATTTTATTTTTTAGCTGTTTTGTCTAGTATGTTTTGTATATTTAGGGTGTTTGGTAATCTGTTTTTTTAAATGTGTAGAATCCACATGTGTATATATTTCAGTTGTAGTAATATCAGAATGTCCCAACATTCTTTGAACAGACCTTAAATCGGCACCATGCTGAATAAGATGTGTAGCAAAACTATGTCTTAAAGTATGAGGATAAATATTCTTTTCTATACCGCTTTTTTTCATAGCCTCTTTTACTATCTTCCAAATACCTACCCTAGAAATTTTATCTCCTCTAAAGTTTAAAAATAACTCGCCTGTCTTTTTACCTTTTACCATCACTACCCTGCTCGTTTGGATATATCTCTTTAAAATATCCAAAGCTTTATCATTAATAGGAACTATTCTCTCTCTTTTACCCTTACCGCAAATTTTTAAATACTTCTCGTCAAAAAATATATCTTCTATTTTTAATGAACAAATTTCACTAACCCTGAGTCCTGAAGAATACATAAGCTCAAATATAGCCTTGTCTCGCAAGCCTTTATCTGTTTTCTCATTATGCACAGACAATAAATCATCAACTTCTTCTGTAGTTAAAGATTCTGGTAATACTCTCTTTAAACGTATAACTTCTAAATTATCAGTAGGATTCTTAGAAATATAATTTTCCATTACTAAAAATTTATATAAATTAACTATGCTTACCTTATTTCTTGCAACTGTTCTAGATTTAGAACCCTTATCCTTTCTTTCACTCAAGAACTTTTCTATATCTTTTCTGGTAGCTTTTAAAATCGTTTTTTTGTTTCTGCTTAGAAAATCTAAATATATCACTATGTCTCTTCTATAAGACTCTAACGTATTTAGTGATAACCCTTTCTCCATTGACTCGTAATTTAAATACATTGATAATATTTCTTGATCTGAAATTTGCTTCACTGACATTTAATATTGCCTCTTTCTTTAAGATATATATATACATAATTTAGTAAACATAAAAATTTTATAATATTCTGTTCACTTGCATATATTATCGGTAATATAAGCAATATATTTAAACATAATATATTGTTTATAATATTTTATTATGTTTAAATAATATTAAATATTTTTAAAATTAAATATTATTTTTTTATTTTTTAATAAAAAACAATATTCTAAAAAGTAATAATTTTAATATTTTATTTATTTTTTTTATTTGAGATGAAAAAAATAAATAAAATATATATCTAAAATATATTGAATATGTTAAATTATATATATAAAAATGGAGGCTAATTTTATGGCAACTTTATTTGATATAATAGGACCTGTAATGATAGGACCTTCTAGTTCTCACACAGCTGGAGCTTGCCGAATAGGCAAACTAGCTAAAAAAATTTTAGGTGAAGATGTAAAAGAAGCTAAAATATATTTGCACGGCTCTTTTGCACTAACATGGAAAGGTCATGGCACAGATAAAGCTATTTTAGCTGGTCTTTTAGGTTTAGAGACTTATGATACTAAACTTAGAGACAGTTACAAATTGGCTGAGGAAAATAACCTTAAATACGAGTTTATACCTACAACTTTAAGAGAAGCATTTCACCCTAATAGTGTTTACATAGAAGCAAAAGGAGAAAATAATGAAGCAAACATTTTAGCTTCATCTATTGGCGGAGGACTTATTGTATTAGATAAAGTAAATGGCATAGAAGTGCATTACAAAGGTGACTTCCCTACTATAGCTATAGTTAATAAAGATGTACCGGGGATTATTGCTAAAGTTACTTCTATTATTTTTGAAAATGGAATCAACATAGAAAATATGAATGTTACTCCGCAATTTGAAGGACCTAATCAAGGATATGCTATTATAGTTATTGGTATGACTGATGTTATATCAAAAGAAATAGAAGAAAAAATTAGAAAAATAGAAAATATAAGAGATTTTGTATTTTTAGATAAATTATATTAATAATATATAAAAAAGGAAAATAAATTATGGATATAAAATCTATTGAATCATTAGTTACTACAGCTACAGAGCAAAATAAAAAAATTAGTGATATAGTTATAGATATAGAAGCTAATAGTCAAAAAGTTGATAGAAACAAAATAATAGAGCAGATGTCTAGCTATTATGATATTATGAGAGAATCTGTAATAAATGGCAAAAAAGATAAATTTAATTTTGTAACAGGACTTCAAGAGGACTGTGTTGAAATAGTAGAGAAATTTTATAAAAACAAAAAGAGCATATTAGGAGAGACTATAGGAGAAGTTGTTACAGCAGCTATGGCAGTTAGCGGATATAATGCTTGCATGGGTAAAATTATAGCAGCACCCACTGCTGGAAGCTGCGGAATAATGCCTGCGGTGCTTACTGTATGCGAAAATAGAGGATACAAAAAAGAAGATATAGTTCATTCTATGTTTACTGCTGCGGGTCTTGCTGATATTATTGCTCAGCTTGCTACATTTGCAGGGGCGGGCGGAGGATGTCAGGCTGAATGCGGCAGTGCTTCTGCTATGGCTGCTTGTGCTTGTGCGGAAATTATGGGAGGAACTCCTGAAGAGTGTGCTCATGCTTTTGCTTTATCTTTATCTGCTATACTTGGGCTTGTTTGCGACCCTGTGGCTGGATTTGTTGAGGTGCCTTGTATGAGTAAAAATGTTTTAGGGGCTGTACATGCTATAGTTTGTGCGGAGATGGCTTGTGCTGGTTTTAAAAGTGTTATTCCTGCTGATGAGGTTGTTATGGCTATGAAAGAAGTTGCTGATGGTATGGATGAAAGATTTAGAGAAACTGCTCAGGGCGGGCTTGCTAACACTCCTACAGGACGTGCTATTGCTGAGAAGCTTTTAGGAAAAATTAACAAATAATTTTAAGATATTATAATTAATAAGGGCTTGCAATATTATTGTATGCCCTTTTATTTTTAACTTTTATAAAAAAATATGATTACAACAGAAAGACTCATAATAAGAAAATTTAATATCAATGACACCGAAGCATTATTCAGCATTTTGTCAGATAAAGAAGTTAATAAATATCTTCCTTGGTTTGTTTTTACAAGCATAGAAGAAACTAAAAATCATTTACAAAAATTTTATTTAGATACAAATAATAATAACAATTTTTATAGATATGCCGTTTGCTTAAAAGAAAATAATATTCCTATAGGCTATATACATTTTGAAAACAATAATGATAGTAATGATTTTGGATATGGACTTAAAAAAGAATATTGGAACAAAGGCATAATAACAGAAGCTTCAAAAAAAGTTGTAGAGAAATTAAAAAATGATAATATCAAATATATTACAGCAACACATGATATAAATAATATTGCAAGCGGAGAAGTAATGAAAAAAATCGGCATGCATTATAAATATAGTTATGAAGAACTATGGCAGCCAAAAAATATATTAGTAACTTTTAGAATGTATCAATTAAACTTAGATGATAATAAATCAAGAGTCTACAATGTTTATTGGAACAAATACAAAAAACACTTTATAGAACGAATATAAAAAACTACACATAAAAAAATACAATCAATACAATTTGACAATTTATTTTTTTTTAGTATCATTAAAAAAATTAAATAATAATTCAACATATTTAAGACATGAAAAAAAACAATAAAAAAAAGATTATATATTTTTTTATAGGCATCATATTATTTATAGCTATATGGAGTTTTGTTTCTTTAAAAATTAATTCTGAAATTATTTTCCCAAGTATAGATAAAATTTTTTTAGATTTAATAAATATAATTTCTCAAAAAGATTTTTACTCTAATTTGTTATATACATTTATAAGAGTAATAGTTACTTTTGTGCTTTCATTTTTGCTTGCGATAACATTAGGAATAATTGCTGGTATATTTAAAAGTGTTAGATATATTTTAATGCCTATTATAAACTTTATTAGAACAATTCCAACCATACCTCTTATTTTAATAGCAGTATTATGGTTTAATAATAATTTAGTGCCTATATTTGTATCTTTGTTTGTAATATTTCCAATAATATATGATGCTGTAGTAAATGGAATTATAAACATTGATAAAAATCTAATAGAAATGTCAAACTCTTATAATGTGTCTTTTAAAAATCAATTAATAAGTTTGTATATACCGTCAATAAAGCCCTATATACTCACTTCAATATCGCAATCAATGGGAATGACTTGGAAAAGCGTATTAGCTTCAGAAATTATAACTCTGCCAACATTAGGACTCGGCACAAAACTATATGAATCGCATTTATATTTAAATACTGTTAGTTTGTTTGCATATTGTTTGATTGCAATTATATTTAATATTATATTTGAAATTATAATGAGGCTTCAAAATGATTTGTGATGATAAGAAAATAGTTGATAATGTTTTGCAAATAAACAATATAAATCTATCATACAATAACAATATAATATTTAAAAACTTCTCTATTAACTTACACACAAATAAAATAAGTATTATATTAGGTTCATCAGGATGCGGAAAAACTTCTCTGCTTAATATAATTGCAAAAAAAATTGACAGCCCATCTTTTGTGTATCAAGAGCCAAGACTATTAAATCATTTAAACGCTTATGAGAATATTAATTATATTTTAAAAGACAAAATCAAAAATAAAAACATAAGAGATAAAACTATAAAAGAAGCATTAACTATAACTAACCTAATTGATAATATACACAGCAAACCAAATGAGCTTAGCGGAGGCATGAAGCAAAGATTATCATTAGCAAGAGCATTAGCCTATAATTCAGACTTTTTACTAATGGACGAACCATTACAAGGTCAGGATATTAAAAGAAAAAAAGAATTATTAGATATAATTAAAAACATACAAATAAAAACAAATAAAACTATTATATATGTTACGCATGATATATCAGAAGCTTTGATACTTGGAGATTATATATATATTCTCTCAAAAAATAATAATTCTACAGAATTGATATTTCAAACAAAATTAGAAAGCAATGATTTAAACAGCAATATAGATATGCAGTCAAAATTAATGGATATTCTTATAAATAATTAATCTTTTAATATTTCTAAAGCCTTATCATAGCCTAAATCAGCAGATTTTTTTAAATACTTTTGAGAGAGTTTTTTATATTTTTCTTTTTTTTCATTATCTTTTTCATGCTTTATAAAAATATTATATATTCTATAAACATCATAATAAGCAATATAATCTTCATTGTTATATTTCAAAGTTTCTTTTAAATATTTAAGTGCTGTTTTGTATTTCTTTTGTCTTCTATAGCAAACAGCAAGTAAATAATAACCATCAGAATAAGCTTTATTTAGAGATATTGCTTTTTCTAAATCTTCTATTGCTTTTTCTATTTCATTTTTCTCTAAATATATTTGAGCCTTACTGTAATAAATATCAAAATCATGCGGATATATTTCTATAGATTTATTATAAGTTTTTATAGCATTATCATAATCTTTAATATCACAATAAACCGCAGCCAAATTATAATAAGCATCTAAATTCTTTTCATCTAATTCTATAACCTTTAATAAATCCTCTATAGCCTTATCATATTCTTTTTTATTAATATTATTTAAAGCACTGTAGAAATATTGATTTTCTTTGCTGTTCATTTTTATTTCCTAAATATATTATTGTTTTATACTTTTATTTTTGTTATACTTTTTATTTAAAACCCTCGAAGAGCAGTCCAAAGAATAATCAGCAAACTCTTCTTTATCTTTCATATAGTATGCTAATCCTGCAACCATCGCAGCGTTATCTGTAGTATATTTTAAAGCAGGAAGATAACATTCAAAGTCTTTAGAGTTTCCAAACCTTTCACGCAAATAACTATTGCATGCTACACCGCCAGATAATGTAACTCTCTTTATACCGCTTTTTTCAACATATTTAAGTGTTTTTATATATAAAGGCTCTATTGCACTTATTTGAAAAGCAGCTGCTATATTTTCATTTGTAGACTCATAACCTTTTTGTAAATATTTTTGTGTAGAATATACGCAAGCTGTTTTAAGTCCGCTATAAGAAAAATTAAACTCATCAACTCCATTAAGAAGCACTATAGGATATTTTATAGCTTCTTTGTCCCCTTCTCTTGCTAATCTGTCTATAATAGGTCCGCCCGGATAGCCAAGATTTAAAAACTTAGAAACCTTATCATAAGCCTCACCCACCGCATCATCTAAAGTGGTACCAACAACTTTATACTCGCCATAATCATGAACTTCTGTAATAATAGTATGCCCTCCTGAAACAACTAACGCTATATATGGAAACTCTATATTGTTTGTAAGATGAGGTGAATAAATGTGAGCTGCTATATGGTCTAATGCTAGTAATGGTTTATTAAGAGAAAAAGCCAAAGCCTTAGCACTTCCAACCCCCACAAGAAGAGAGCCTAAAAGCCCAGGGCGGTTTGTAACTGCAAATAAATCTATATCATCTAATGTTGTGTCAGCGTCTTTTAATGCCTTATCTATTACATAAAGTATAGCTTCCAAATGCTTTCTTGCTGCTATCTCTGGAACTACACCTTGAAACTCTTTATGAGCATCTATAGAAGAACTTAATACTGATGATAAAACATTGTTTCCATTTTCCACTATTGCTACAGAAGTATCATCACAAGAAGTATCTATGCCTAATATTTTCATTTTTGTTTTCTCCAAAGTGCATATTGAATTAATAATATATACTTATTTTAATTATTTGTAAATATTAATTATTATCACCTGAAATATATTTTTTGAATTCACTAATTTTATAGAGCTTTACTGGTTGTTTTTTGTAAGTGGATAATATTTTCAAAAAAATCTCTTACATATTCTCTTCTATGTATTTTCTTAGTTTATATAATGCCACTAATACATTTTTTCTGTTAATATTATTTTTAGTTGAAAATAAAACCTTAATATCATTAATCTCAGAAAGTTCAATATAATCTTCAGAGGCAATTTTATCATATAAATAACTTATAGCTTTTAATAATCCATCATCATAATCTTTAAAATTAAAATATTCATTAGGTATATTCCATACCAAAGCTTCAATAAGCTCATAATTAAACTCATTTAACTCTTTTATCTCACCATTGAAACTTTGAAATATGTATTTAAATATTCTAATTAAATTGATAAAATTATCTTTACATTCATATTCTTTTTTATCAAAATTCTTATTGTCTAATTTAGGATAATATATATTATTTTCGCCATTAGAAGAAGTAATTAAAGCTGCTTCTATCTTGTTATTCTCTTCTTCAATTTTGAAACTTGGTCTTAATACAATTTTCTCTTTCTCATAATCAACAACAAGATAATCTAATATATCATCATATTCTATATTTTCTTTTTCTAATATCTTTGAAATATCTTTTTTAAAACCTCTAGTATCTTTGGAATTATTTTTATTATCATCAATTAAAAATAAATTAAGATATTCCATATAACTAACATTAGTATTATTTCTTTTAGCGCCAGTGGCAATTATAGAAACATTATCATTATTTATAATATTAGATACAAAATTTAAAGCTTTATCAATTTTATATCTTGGGTAAATAGTGGTATTTCCAACCCATTTATTTATATAATCATATATATCATTATTCATACAATTTTTATGCTTTTTTAAGAGCAGCGGCTAATATTCTATCAAGCGGAAGTATCTCATCTACCCCACCCCTAGCAATAGCCTCTCTTGGCATACCAAAAACAGTACAAGTCTCTTCGTTTTGAGCAATGTTATAAGCACCAGCATCTTTCATTTCTTTCATACCATTAGCGCCATCATCACCCATTCCAGTAAGTATGATACCTATAGCCTTATTTTTAGCATATACAGCACCGCTTCTAAAAAGTACATCTACAGAAGGCTTGTGTCTAGTAACAGGCTCGCCGTCTACAACCTCAATATAATACTTTCCGTTTTTAACTTTTATCATAGTATGCTTTCCACCCCTTGCAAGTACAGCTTGACCGCGTCCTATACTCATACCATCTTCAGACTCAAAAACTTCTATTTTTAATACAGTGTTTAATCTTCTTGCAAAAGAAGTAGTAAAATGTTCAGGCATGTGCTGAGCTATTACTATAGGAGGAGCAGAAGGAGTAACATTTTTTAAACATTCTATTAAAGCCTCAGTACCGCCTGTAGAAGAACCTATAAGTATAATTTTATCCATAGCAACTTCTCTCGAAGGTACAAGCGGAAGTATAATATCAGCATTATTTTTAGGATAAACTTTAAACCCAGAAGTTTTAGGAGCTTCCACAACAACTCTATTAGTAGCAATATTGTTAACAGTTTCTGTAGGCATAGCCACACCATGTTTTTTATAGAACTTAGCTCTGTTGTTGTAAGCATTTTTTATTTTTTCAACTAAATCAGTAGCTAATTCTTCAACTCCATCTCTTACATTAGCAGAAGGTTTTATTACATAGTCAAAAGCCCCAATATTTAAAGCATCTAATGCTAACTCTCTATGTTTATCAAGCAAAGAACTAAACATTATTACAGGAATAGGATTATTAATCATAAGTTTCTTAAGATAAGTAATACCGTCCATCTCCGGCATTTCTATATCTAAAGTAATAATATCAGGTTTTACAGTTTTTAATTTAGCTTCTGCAAGTATTGGATTAGCAGCAGTAGCTATCATCTCTAAATCAGGGTCAGAATTAACAATTTTAGTAAGCAGCTGCCTTATTAATGCGCTGTCATCAATAGATAAAACTTTAATTTTATTAGCCATATAATATTTTCCTTTAATGTTTTCCTTGTATTAAAATAATGTAATATCAGATTTCTCTTCAATTTTTTGTTGCAAGTTTTTAGAATACTTAATTTCTTGTTCAGCAGAGAACTCTTTAGTTTTACCTTCAATTTTTTTCATAAGCACTCTGTTTTCGGTATTGAAAAAAAACACTTTTCTAGGCCAAGAACCTCCAACATCCTCACTGATAATAGGAATATTTTCATCAGCTAAAAATTTTCTAGCGAATTTAATATTTTTATCTGGTACTTGAAGCACATTACTAGTCATACCAGTTAAAACGTGTCCGCCTCCAAATATTTTAGCTGTAAGATTAGCCTTTTTACCTCCAAGTTTAATTATCTCGTTTATTAGCACCTCCATAGCGTAAAGACCATATCTAGTATAATTATAATCATCTTCAGGATTCTCCCATTCTTTCATCTCTGGGAGCATAAAGTGATTCATGCCGCCGAACTTCAAATTATTCTCAAATAAACAAACCGATATACAACTTCCCAATACTGTTTTTATTACCGCAGGCTGTCTAGAGGCATAATAACCACCTATATATATAGTGATTCTTTTAAAATTGCTGTTAGCAGCGGATGGAAAATCTAACATATATCAAACCCCGTAATTAAATCTTTTTATAGATATTGCTAGAAATATATTTAAACAAGTCTGAAATTCCAAACAAAGTTTCAGAATGCCCTATAAACACATAACTATCATCTTTCATATATCTATAAAATTTATTAAATAATTCTTTTTGAAACTCTTTATCAAAATAAATTATTACATTTCTGCAAAATATCAAATCAAACTTAGTATGTATATCAAAATCTTCATCTTTAAAATTAAGCTGTCTAAACGATATACATTTTTGCAAAATATTTTTTACTTTATAAAGGCCTGCATTATTTCCAGTACCTTTAAGAAAATATTTCTTCAAAGTATTAGTTTGAATAGTTTCTACAGTCTCCTCTTTATATATACCAGCATAAGCATGAGCAAGTACATTAGTATCTATGTCACTTGCTAAAATTTTTATATCATAATGATTAAATCTTTCTCCAAAATAATCATGAAGCGTCATCGCAATAGTATAAGGCTCTTCTCCAGTAGAACAGGCAGCAGACCATATCCTTAAATTATTAACCTTTCCTTCTTTATAACTCTTTTCCCAATTTGGAAGAAAGGTACTTTTCATATATTCAAAATGCTTATTCTCCCTAAAAAAGTCAGTTTTATTAGTAGTAACAGCATTGATGAAATTGGTAACTTCTTCATCAGGAGCACCTTTTAAATATTCTATATATTCTCTAAAAGAAGACATATTTAAAGCTCTAATTCTCTTACTTATTCTTGAAGTAACTAAAGCTCTTTTATGTTCAGACATTTGTATGCGAGTTTTATCATAAATAATTCTAACTAATTCGTTAAACTCGCCGTCTGTTAAAGGTGCAAGATTTAATTCACTCATAAAAAACCTCAAACTATAGTTTTACTTATAGCATCATTAGATTTAACTATATCCTCTATAGGAAGGACCATGATAATTTTATTTTCAAGCCTAATAACATTAGATATCTGCAAACCGCTAACATTAGCAATAGGAGTAGCTGTCATCTGGCTTTCATAAACAGTAATAACATCAGAAACCATATCAGCAAGTATGCCAAATCTTCTGTTAGAAGTAGATATTACTATAATAACATCATTTTCTATAGAACGATCATCTCTTCTCTCAAGTCCAAAACGCATTCTTATATCAACTATATGTAAAATATTACCTCTTAAATTAATAAGCCCTCTCATATATTTAGGACTTCCAGGCACAGGAGTAATAGTAGTAACACCAACTATACCTTCTATACTTAGCACATCAAGAGCATATTCTTCGTTATCTATCTTAAAAACAAGAAATTGCTGACTTGGCTCTGTGGAAGCATTCTCTTCTGCACCTATACCCACACCGCCAATCTGTGCTATCTCACTAGCATTAATTTTTTGATTATCCAACATATTAAAATCCTTTATTATTTAACGCCATTATTAACTTTATTTTGTAAAGATATATTAACAAGCCCCTGTATATCTATAATGAGAGCTATTCTACCATCTCCAAGTATAGTGCCTCCAGCAATTCCTGCATGCTTGCTGAAAGCAGAATCTAAAGACTTAATAACAACCTGCTGCTGATCCAATAACTCATCTACAAATATAGCACACTTTCTATATCCTGCCTCAACAACTACAACTATACCGTCATCTATTTCATTAACTTGAGTGTCTATCTCAAATACCTTATGAAGTCTTATGAGAGGCAAATATTCATCTCTGATTTTTATCATCTCACCTTTTCCTTCAAAAGGCTTAACCTGGTCGCTCTTAATTTTTATCTGCTCTATGATAGATATTAATGGCATTACATAAATCTGCTCACCTATAGCAAAAGTAATACCTTCTATAATAGCTAAAGTTAAAGGAAGTTTAATAATAAATGTGCTTCCAACACCTTCAGCACTCTTTATCTCAATCTTTCCTTTCATCTTTTCAACATTAGCCCTAACAACGTCCATACCAACACCCCTTCCGGATATGTCAGTAACTTTTTCTGCTGTTGATAAACCAGGACTAAATATTGTTCTATATATTTCAGCATCAGAGTAATTGCCGTCTTTTGATAATAAGCCTTTCTCTACAGCTTTATTAAATATTTTTTCTTTATTTAAACCATTACCATCATCAGACACCTCTATAACAACATGTCCCTCTTGGTGAGCTGCTGACATTGTAATAGTACCATATTCAGGCTTTCCTCTTGCAATTCTCTCTTCTTTAGTTTTTTCTATACCATGGTCCATAGAGTTTCTAATAATATGTTTAAGTGGGTCAGATAACTGCTCTAACATATTTTTATCTATCTCTGTAGTTTCACCTTTAAGAACTAATTTTACTTCTTTGTTTAATTCTAAGTTAAGGTCTCTTACATATCTATGGAATTGTGTGAATATAGGACCTATAGGCATCATTCTTATATTCATAACCTCTTCTTGTATTTGTCTTGAGGTTCTGTCCATAGAACTAACTGCCTCTTTTAATCCATTATCTATATCTAAATTTTGTGTTAGCTGCATTATTCTTGATTGTGCTATAACAAGCTCTCCAATCAAGTTCATTAAACTATCTAATTTTCTTATATCAACTCTTACAGTAGAAGGAGCTTGAACCTTAGTTCCTGTAGGCTTAGCGGCAGGAACTGCTTTATTAGCTTTATCATCATGAACTTCTTCTTTTGTTTCTTGTTTCTCTTCTTTATGTTTTTCTTCAGCTTTCTCTTCAGCCTTTTCTTCAACAGGCTTAGCTTCCTCTTCTTTCTCTTCTACTTTCTCAGTAATATTAATATCATTATCATCTATAACAAATAAGAATATATTTTGAACTTGCTCTAAAGTAGAAGAAGTTTCAACATCTAATGAAAATTGAGTGTAACAAGCATAAGGATCTTCTAAATCGGATATAGCAGGCAAATTACTAATATCTATTTTTAAATTACTAATAGTACCTATAGCTTTAAGGTCATTTAAAAACATGAGAGGATCTATACCATTATCAAAAATGCTAGGTTTAAATATCATTTCAATATGAAACATATTATTTGAAGAAGATTCTTTACTTTCTTCTTTTTTAGCATTTTCTTCTGTCTTAGGGGCCTCTTCCTTTTTTTCTACAGATACAGTGCTTATATCATTTCCTTCAGCTATAGCTTTTATTTTAGCTTTTAAGCTTTCTATATTTGTAACTCCATCTGCTTCCCCAACACCATCTACTATGTTTTGAAGCATAAGTTTTACAGTGTCTAAAAACTCTAATAGAACAGTAATCATTTGCGGCGTAACATCCAATTTACCGCTTCTTACCTTCTCTAATAAGTTTTCTGCTACGTGGTTTAACTCACTCATTGTAGTAAAACCAACAGTGCCGGCAGAAGATTTTAAAGTGTGAGCACTCCTAAATATTTTATTTAAAAGGTCTTCATCACTTTTATTATCTTCGAGTAAAACTAAATCATTTTCAAGTCCTTCAACTATCTCATTAGCCTCACTCAAAAATATCGAAATAAATTCATCACTATCAAACATATATAACCTCTGATTTATTATATACTACTACACAAATATTAAACATTAATTCAAAAAACGTTTAACAACATCTAAAAGCTGTGTAGGGTTGAAAGGTTTTACTAACCAACCGCTAGCTCCTGCTGCCTTACCTTCCATCTTCTTATCATCTTGAGATTCTGTTGTAAGCATAAGTATAGGAGTATATTTATACTTATCAAATTTTCTAACATTCTTAATAAACTCTATACCATCCATCTTAGGCATATTCAAATCTGTAATTATCATATCAATATTTGAAGCCTTATTTACAGCTTCTAATCCTGTAGTGCCATCATCAGCAGAAATTACATCATAACTCCCCTTCTTCAAAGTATACTCAACAGATGCCCTAGCAGTATTTGAATCGTCTACTATTAGTATTGTTTTAGCCATACATTTAACCTCTTATTTTTTCATTAAATTTATATTAATTATTTGTTTGCCATATTTAAATATTCTATAAAAGATTTATCTAACCCTTCTACTATAAGTTTTTTTTGATTTTTATCAAGTTCTTTTTTTATAGAATATAGTATTTGTAAGCCAGCTAAGTCTAAATGACTATCTTCTGGAAATTTTATTGTTGTATCTTCATTATAATTAGCTGCCTTTATAGTATTTTTAAAATACTTACTCATAGTTCTTATATTAAGATTTTCGTCTATCTCTATAACAGACATAAATACCTCCTAAAATAATGTAAAATCCCCACTATCCGAACCTTCTTCTATGTTAATATCGACATTTAATGTCTCATCTCCAGATAAAATACTGTTCGCTATAGTTCGCTCTTTCTTTATAGTATAATAATTTACTATTTCCATATATTTATCACTTTCTATTTTCCAATTCTCTATATTTAAAGTCTTATAATATTCATTTTTCTTACTTCTTATAATATCACGCATCTTATTAAATACTTCCATTATCTCATTAATCTTTGTTAAGAGAGTAGTTAAAGAACTTAAATCTATTAGAGTTTTTTCTATCAAATTAAATAACTCTTTAGCATGCGTATCTAAACCTTTAATATTATCTTCTATGATAGATTTAGATTCTTCCAAGCGTTTATAAATATTATCCATCATAGATTCTATGTATAAATTTTCTATAGACTGCTGATTAATATTAAATTTAAATTTATTAATAGCACTAAATATTGTAGTCTTTATATTTTCAAATTTCTCCAAACAAACATCTACAGTATCAGTAATATTTGTAGCTATAGATTCCACACTAACCATAGAAAATGTTTGAGAATCGCTGAATATATTACTATTTTTCTCTAATTCTATTTTAGCTAAAAAATTAACAGAGTTAAATGCTTTAGCAATATTTTTTGTCTCTAAAAACATATTCTCAAGTTCTTCTATAGAATCTATTATACCAGCATTATTATCTGATATTCTATGTTTATTGCTTAAAAATAATTTAAAATTGTCTAAATAAAGCTTAATAAAACCTAAATATTCATTAAATATAGAATCTGATACGCTAAAAGGAAACTCTGATTTGCCTGATTGAGCACCTATCATATATTCAACTATTGTGTTTCTATCTGATGATATGTCAAGCAAACTTTCTTTAAGACCCTTTAAGCTATCATTTATGCGGGCATTATTATCTAAAATCTCTTTATGTATAGATTTAAAATTTTCTATTATCAAACTTAAAACCACGTCATCGAAAGTAAGCAAATCTAATAATTTATGCTCTAAAGATTCATTATTTTCTAATTCTGCCGCATTGTTTATAGCAACTACTTCCTTTCCATAAGTATCTATAAACTTTCTATTCTCTTCTACAATATGTTTTATAGACTCTATTATATGCTCTGTCTGTTGTCTAATAATATCTTCTTGCGGAAGTATCATCATCACTTCAAATATATAATCATAGCTATTGTCTACTCTTGATATTATATCAGAAATCATATTAGAAAAAGTAGCAAAAGAATTAACCATATTATTATGCTCTTTATCTAATTGCTCTCTCATTATATTAAAGCTTCTTCTTTGCATCTCATTAGTTTTTAATATCTCATCTTTAAACCTATCGAACTGTACAAATAACTCCTGCCCTATTCTATTCATCTGATCGGCCTGCTCGTTTGAAGTTTCTGACATTTTTATGATGTTTTTAGATATCTCTCCGAAAGCCTTACCGCCTGAACCATACTTTGAAGCTATGATAATAGCATTAAGCGAATAAACTTTTATCTGGTCTGCCAATTTTCTTATCTCTTCTATAGAATCCATTACATTACTAATAATATTAACGTCTTCAATAATGGAATTTGATAAAACATCATCTTGATTAATTAAAGACTGCATTCTATCAAAAGATTTAAAAAAGTCTTCTTGATTTTCTTGGAAGTCATTAGAGAAATTCTTTTTACTATCTTTTTCTGTAAAATAACTTAGAAGAGAAATAGACTTCTCATTTTCATTTTTCATTTCTTGTTCTATTAATGGAAACTTCTCACCTATAAAACTGTAAACTCTTCCAAATTCTGTTAAAAAATTTTGTATATCTTTTACAGTAGCCTCTAAGATTGCAGAATAATCAAGAATATTCTCATTAACATTACCATAAACTGTAGTGCTATCCAACACTTATATCATATCCCCATTTTAAAATATATTAAAAATATAACATTTATTATCGCTTTTTGCAAGCGAATTATTAATTTTACATACTATCTATTTATATCGACTTTAATCTTTTAATATTTTAATGATTAAAATAAAGTTTTTGCCGACAATAGAAAAATTATAATTAGTTCTCTCTAATATAAAAAAGGATAAAGAATGTTAAAATACATAATAACATCATTATTTATATTAAATACATTACTATTTTCAGCAAACTTTTTAAATGAGCAAAAAAGATACCCAAGAGTAAGAAAAGCTATAGAAGATAAAGAACAAATAATCAAACAAAATCTACAAAAAAACAATATATCTATAAACAAATTAAATATAATAATTACAGCATATAAAGAAGAATCTACATTAGAAATATATGCAAAAAACAATACCGACAAAACCTACAAAAAAATAAGCCAATACACTATAGCAGCAAAATCTGGTATATTAGGCCCTAAAAGAATGGAAGGAGATTTACAAGTTCCTGAAGGTTTTTATTATATAGATAGGTTTAATCCAGCAAGCAGTTATTATTTATCTTTAGGTATTAACTACCCTAATAAATCCGATAAAATAAAAGGTAAAAAAAATAGGCTAGGAGGCGATATATTTATACATGGCTCTGAAGTTACTATAGGATGCATACCTATGACAGATGATAAAATAAAAGAAATTTATTTGTATGCAGTATATTCTAAAAATAACGGACAATCAAAAATACCTGTATATATATTCCCTTTCAAAATGACAGAAGAAAACATTAAAAATAGAAGAGAATCAGAAAAATTAATAAACTTTTGGAAAAACATAAAAGTAGGATATGATGTATTTATGGACAGCAAAAAAGAAATAATATATAAAATAAATGAAAATGGAAATTATGAATATTGAAAAACAATATAAATCTTATATAATAGAGTATCATTAACTAATATATTTAATGATACTGGAAAAATAAAAAAATGATATATTTGTCAAAAAAAATAAATGATGTTTCTTTTATAAATACATATCGTATTTGGGCTAATTATTTTGTTATTGCCGTATTATTAAATTATATATTTTTTAGAGTTTTTATCATCAATAATGAATCCGTATTTTACATACTTTCTTATATACTGAATTATACTATTTTAATTACATTTTTTTTATTGCTTTTTTATAAATTTTATAATTACATGTTTGATTCTCGAATTTCATATTCGATTCTTGGTATGGTATTTCTTATCACTGGAACATTAAAACTATATATAACACACATAAATATATATAATATTATAGAATTATTATTTTTTATTTCTGCTTTAGCGCTTACTATATACATACTTCTCCCAATCATAATTAAAAAAGATATATATGAAATAACAAGAGGGGTATATATTTTTTTACTATTAAGTTTAGTGTCATCTAATCTAAATTACATAACAATATCAATCAATAAATTATTAGATTTTGACTTTTTGCATTATTTATCTTCTTATTTATCAGTATATCTATCAAAAGTATCTTCTATATCTTTTATAACATTAATGATAGCGTATATAATGATATTTATGAATGAGATAATAATAAAAAACATAAATAAATCTTTTGCATTATTAATACTCATTATTATATCTGCAACAGCATTTTTATTTGGAGAGAGATTTTTATTTTTCACAATTTCTTTGTATAATGCTCTAAATGTAGGGATATATCTTCCAACACTAATATACATAATTATAATAATTTTGTTTTTAATAACTCTATTTAGCTCTTTTACAGCATCATTGCTTTTAAAAAAATATTATCCTGAGCTTATAGCTTTCAGCTTATTGATTTTATCCGGACTTGATATGAATAACTTTTCTTTAAGATTAATATCAATGTTTTCAATAATTGAGCTTTCGAATTTAATTAATAAAAACGATGAAATTAAATAAAAAACTATGCTTTATTTAAATTCATTGCCTGCTGCAAAACATCTTTTAAGAATACTGAAGCTTTGGCATCATTTAGATTATTATTATTAAACTCTAATACTATATATGTAATATTATCCACTTGCAATTTAAATATCTTATCTTCAGAATCAGGCTCACCCACTTTAATCATTCCATTATATACCATCCACCCCTTCAAAGTTACATACGCATAACCATTATTTTTTAAATCGATATTCAAAACAAAATATGGACTTTTAGATTTATATAGCCCAATCCTATCTTTTAATGTAATTTTATCTTCTATTTCTTCTTTTTTATAATTTGATGCAATATTTCCAGATATGTTATTATTAACACTTTTGCAAGAAACAATTAAACTAATAAAAGCAATTGAAATAATAATTTTTTTCACCAATATTTTCCTTTAACTTATACTTTGATTTTTGACTTATTTTGATTTTATTTTAAAATATTATAACAAAATAAAAAACAAAAATCAACAATTATATATTTTAAAGAAGTACAATATTAAAAATAATAAAAAACTATTTTTCACAGAATATAAAAAAATCAGTATATTATAATAGATGTATAAAAAGTTTTAGCAGTCAAAAAAACTATTGAAATAAAGATATATATATGCTATACTAAAAGTGTTGTAATTAATATTTGATGTTTAAGAGGGAAATTATATGGCTACGACTCCTATAAAATTTATGGATGTTAGATTTATAAATCCTTTCATAGTATCTCTGGTTTCTATATTTAAAGAAATGGCTGGTATTCCTATGGAAAAAGGAACTTTAGTAAAAGGACAAGGACGTAAATTATTTTCAGGCTACGGTGTTGCTATAGGAATAGTTGGAGATGTTAATGGGCAAGTTTTGTATGAATTCCCTGAAAATTTTTCTCAGCTTCTAACAGAAAGCCTTACAGATAAAAAGAGAAGTGATTATGACTCTGAAGATGAGTTTGAAGATATGATGAGAAGTGTTATAAATGAAATGGGTAATACTATAAGCGGTCTTGCTATTACTAAATTATCTGAAGAAGGCATAAGCTGCGATATTACTCCTCCTATACTCTATTATGGAAAAGAAATTCAAATTATCCCAAAAAACTTACAAACTATTATAATACCTTTTCAATCTAATATTGGCTTCGTTAGCGTTAATATAGCTATGGACGCTTAAATATTATTATATAATTGCTGTATGAAAAATATTGTTATATTATTCTTTTTTATAACTCTAATATCATGTAGTAGCAGTAAAAAGATTGTATCAAATAAAGAAAACAATACTATAGAAATACACAATATATATAAAATATATCCAAGTACATTAAAATTAAGTTTAATGTCTGAATATAGCCAAAAACATTATGGTTATCCAAATTATAGTTTAATTAATCCTCAAATAATAGTTGTGCACTCTACTGAAACAAGAAATTTACAAGTAGCTCTAAATGTTTTTCAAAATGATTTTCTTATAGGAAGAAAAGATATAGATTCTGGCGGAGATGTTAATGTGGGCACGCATTTTTTAGTTGATACAAATGGAGCTATATATGCAAGTACTCCTTTAGAATACATGGCAAGACACACTATAGGTTTAAATTACACAGCAATAAGTATAGAAAATATAGGTTTTGCTGGTAAGCTTACAAAAGAGCAGCTTAATTCAAACATTAAACTAATTAAATATTTAAAAAATCATTATAAAAGCATAAAATATGTCATAGGGCATTATGAATATAGAGATACCAATTCACCGCATTATCATCTTTTTAGAGAAATAGACCCCACATACAGATTTACAATAAAAACAGACCCCGGATATGATTTTATGCAAGAAATAAAACAAAGGATACATTAATTTTTTATTACTATTATGGAAGTTATATTAATTTATTTATTTGAAATATTTAGCATATTAATACTAATAATGCTATCAGGGCTTTTTTCTGGAAGTGAAACAGCATACACAAGTATAGACGAAGTAACATTAATGCGTCTTGTGAGAGAAAACAAAATTAAAGAAGATGATACAAGATATTGGGGTAAAACTAATTCTATGATACCCACACTCCTCGTAGGAAATAATATAGTTAATATTACAGCAAGCTCAATAATAACTGTATTTGCTATAAGATTAGCCGATGCTCTGCCTCATATATCCGGAAGCGTAATGGTTACTATATCAACAACTTTAATTACAATACTTATTATTATATTTGGTGAGATACTTCCAAAAGTTATAATGAGAGTAAATGCCGAAAAACTTATACCTTCCCTACTCTATTTTATGAAAGTTTTTTATTTTATATTTACTCCTATCACCTTTATAATGGATAAAATCACTACTTTTTTAATGAATTATTTTGTACCAAAGAAATTAAGAAACAAAGAAAAAAAGAGTGCATTATCAAGCATAGAAGACATAACAACAATAATTAATTTAGGACATAAAGCAGGTATTATCAAAGGCTATACACATGATTTGCTTACTGGTGTAATGGACTTTAGAAACAAAACAGTAGAAGAGATAATGACTCCTCGTGTGGATATGGTATGTATAGAGGCTGATACTGACATTAATGAAATTATGCGCTTAACAGTTGACACTGGTCTTTCAAGATTTCCTGTTTATGAAGAGACTATTGACCACATTATAGGCATATTTCACACAAGGGCTTTATTTAAAGATTATATAAAAAACAACGGCAAAGCAAGCAAAATGAAAAAGAAAGCAATAGATTATATTATGCTTCCATATTTTGTGCCTGAAACAAAAACTATTAGCAGTTTATTTACCGATATGCAAAAAAGAAAATTACAGATGGCTATTACAATAGATGAATATGGCGGCACTTCTGGACTTGTTACTATGGAAGACATTGTTGAAGAGATTATGGGAGATATTGAAGATGAGAGTGACAAAAAAGAAAAGGATTTAATAAAGTTAAAAGGAAAGAGAATTATAGTAAATGGAACAGCATCAATCGAAGATGTAAATGAAGTATTGAATTTAAATATAGAACATGAAGAATATCAAACTATAGCAGGATATGTGTTAGATAAATTAGACCATATACCTGATGTAAATGAAAGGCTTATATTGAATGATTATAGAGTAAGGATAATGAAAGTTGAAGACAGAAGAATAATAGAGATGGAATTTACTCCTATAAATAGCATTAGAATATCCGATGTAAATAATATAAATAACACTGAAGTTAATACAGAAATTAATACAGAAAAGGACGAGGAATAGATGAAAAAAATTATTAGTATATTATTTATATTGATGTTTCTTTTTTCATGCGAATCTAAAGAAAATAAACAAAGTAATGAGCCTATAAAAAAGGCAAAGTTAGTTTTTACAGGCGACATTATGACTCACCCAAAAGTTGTAGAAGCTTTTAAGGGTAATGATATACTAATAGATTTAAAAGATTATTTTAAAGGGGATATTGTATTTGCAAATTTAGAGTTTGTAGTAAATACTAATAAACCTCCAATGCCTTATCCAGAATTTAATGGCTCTAAAGAATATTTAGAATATTTCTTTAATTATTTTAACACTTTTTCTATAGCGAATAATCATGCATATGACCAAGGAGCTAAAGCAGAAACAGAAACAGTATCTATGCTTCATCAAAATAATATACTCACATTAGGAGGCTCAACAAACTCACCGTATATCTCTCCTATAATAACAAATATAAACGGTATACCAATATTTATATCAGCATACACTATGCTTGATAATGGATTAAGCCATAAAACAAATAAAGATGGTCATTTTTATTTTATGAACTTCTATCCAAAAAAAGATGATTTAGTAGAAAAAGTAAAAAGCGATATGGCTTTAGCAACAAACAATGAAATAAAAATAATATCATTGCATTTTGGTTATGAATACACAATAGCCCCAGAAGACACAACTATAGAAACAGCAAGAGCATTAATAGAAAATGGGGTGGATATTATAATAGGTCATCATCCGCATGTACCAAGACCTGCTGAAGTTTATAACGGCACTAATAATAGCGGTATAATAATATATTCTTTGGGTAATTTTATTGCTAACCATAAAGGAAGATATCCGTATTTAGATATAGGCACTATTCTATCATTAGAAATTAATGAAAACAGAGAAATTAGTTTTTCTTATATTCCAACATATTATGCATTTTTTAGAGATAATGGTTTTGAGTTTGTAATGAAGCCTATAAAAGAAAATCCAAGCATCAATATGCCTACATTATCAAGCAATTATGTTTATAGTGCTTATGACACCAATGCTATAAAATCAGGCTATCAATTAATAAATAGCTTCTACTCATCGCTTACAAACGAAAATGTGAAAGATATTTTTGTATTATACTAAAAATTTTTAAGTTTACCAATTTTTAATTTGATGTTTTCATTATTTGCGGGGACTAGCCCCCGCACCCCCAGTTCTTTTGTTGGCACAAAGAACCAAAAAGACTGCATTTTTAGCTTAAATATAAATATTATTATATATTTAATACATATTGTAAACTTACAAATCTCAAGTACTTGCACTTTTTGCAACTTTTTGCGGCGGGAAAAAGTTGAATAAAAAAATTATATGATAAAATATATTTGTTTATGTATATAGTAAAAATTACTTTTTATAATTTTTTATAAATAGATACTAAATATGGCAAAATATCTCTATAATCTAACTTATTTAAACAATCTATAGTTTTACAGCCTCTTTTTATATACTCGCAATGAAAGCTCTTTATTTTATTGCAATACTTTTCTCTTGCCTCTATATTAAAAGCCTTGTCTCCTCTAACTCCATATATTAAAGGAAGTGTATCTCCAAATATGCCTATAGAATATATTCCAAGTGCATTTGCAATATGCAATGGTGCACTATCGCCTCCAATTAAAGCATACGAATATTTTATTACAGATATAAGCTCTCTTATTGTAAGTTTATCAGTAAAATCTATTATATCATTAATATTTTCTTTCATGGTGTTTGCAAAAGATGCATCATCTTTAGAGCCTATAATAATTACAGGCACATCATTAAACTCTTTTTTAAACTCTTTAATTAATTCTATAAAATGAGTATATCTTTTACTTATTCGTGTAGCTCCGCCATGAACTATTAGGGCATTTTTATAATTTTTCATTTTGTTATAACCGAATGCCTCTTCTTCTTTGCTTAAAAATAATTCTGTGTAAAAACCATCATCTTTTATATTTAAAGGTTTTAAAATTGAAAGTATAGTATCAAGAATATGTCTGCTATGTTTTTTCCAAGAAGTTTTATGTGTAAGTAAAAATCCTCTGCATTCACTATTAACACCCACTCTCACTGGTATATTAGCTTTTTTTAAAATAGATGCTGAAACGAATGATGTGTTTGCTGCAAAACCTATATCATAATTTTCTTTTTTTATAAACTCTAAATTATTCTCATCTCTCACTATAATATTATTTATATATGGATTTTCTTTTAATATATCAATTCCTCTGCTTCCATTTATTACATCAATAGTGCAATTATCAGCATAATGTTTTTTTATAGCCCTTATAATTGGAGTAATAAATATAGTATCTCCAATATAATTCATTCCTATTATTAATATTTTCATTGATAAAAACAAAGCCTTTAAATATTATTTCTATTTGGTCTATTTTGTCTATGATGTCTTTTATAATTATTGACTCTTCTTATTCTAACAGAATTATTGACAGCTCTTTTTTTCTCTTCTTTATCAGAAAATAATCTCTCTTCATTATACATTCTCATAATCTCAAAGAATAATATAAAAGTTAAAGGACCAAGTATGATTCCAGAAAGTCCGAAAAATAAAACTCCTCCCAATATAGCAAAAAATATAAATAGTGGGTGAAGCTCTATTCTATTTCCTAAAAGCAAAGGACGAACAAAGTTGTCTGGTATAGTAATAAAGAACCAAGAAACTACTAAAAATATTATAGCTCTTAAAATTTCTCCATTAATTATAAAAAGCACTCCAAGAGGTATCCAAATAATAGTAGTACCTATTATAGGCATAAATGAAGCTATGATTGTAAGAAGTGCAAAAGTTAAAGAATTAGAAACCCCAAATATAGAATAAACTATAAAAGCACATATACCCTGAAATATACCAGTAAATAAATTTCCAAATATTATTCCTCTTATACCTTCAGAAGCTTGTTTAAATAATCTGTCTAAATATTTTTTCTCTATAGGTATTAATGAACTTACTTGCTCTTTTAAATATTCTCCATCTACAAAAAAGAAGAATAAAGAAAACATCATAAATATAAATGAACTCACAAACTTACCTGTACTCTTTAATATACCAGCAACATTTTGAGTTAAATAAGAACTAACAGAAGTTAGATTTGACAGCAAACTATCTTGTATTCTTCTTAATATTTCTGCAGCTGATATTTCTAAAGGAAGCATAGATAATATTTCATTTAATTTTTCATTATTTAAAATAGAATTAAAATCCAAATTCATAAAATATTTTATACCAATATTAGATATATCTATAAGCTGCACTATTATAGTGTATAATAATAAACTAGTAGGAACTAAAAATATAATTAAAGATGTTAAAGAAAATAATAAAGCCAAAGTATGCCTTTTAATCATAGATATTTTATCTTCTTTACCATAACTTTTACCTATAGCTTTTTTAAATAATGGTGATAAAACAACATAAAAGACTAAAGCAAAAAATATAACCATACCAAATGGCTTTAATAGCTGGTACATTATAAATATTGATAAAAAGATAAAAGTAATAAAAAATATTTGACCTATATTATATTTATTCATATATATCCCTAAATATATTTTCAATACAAAAGTATTATATTATATAATCTAATATTGTCAAAGAAGTAAATGAATATTTTTACTAACTATTATTTTTTTCCATTGCCTTACATTCATTCCAAAGATTATCCATCTCTTCCAAGCTCATACTCTCTAAGCTTTTATTCATTTTTTTTGACATTTCTTCTATATATTGAAATCTTCTTTTAAACTTTTCATTTACTCTTAATAATGAATTGACAGGATTAATTTTATTCATACGGGCAAAATCTAAAACAGTCATTATTAAATCGCCTATCTCTTCTTCCAAATGCTCTTTGTCTTTTTCATTATATGCTTCTTTAACTTCTATAAGCTCTTCTTCTATCTTCTCTAAAGAATCATCTATATGCTCATATTCAAAACCAACGCTAGCAGCTTTTTTCATTAACTTATATGATTTCTCCATTATAGGCAAAGATTTTGGTATGCCATCTAATATGCTTTTATTATTATTTTTTTTCTCTTCTTTTTTTATCTCTTCCCACTGTTTTAATATACCATTAACATCTTTTACTTGGCTATCACCAAATACATGCGGGTGTCTTCTTATAAGTTTTTCATTAATATTCTTACAAACATCGTCTATATTAAATTTATTTTCATCATTAGCAAGCTCAGAAAAAAATACAACGTGAAGTAAAATATCTCCAAGCTCTTCTTTTATATTCTCATAATCTTTATTGTTAATAGCCTCAACTACCTCATAAGCCTCTTCCAAAAAACAAGGTATTAAACTATCAAATGTCTGAACCCTATCCCAAGCACATCCATTCTCTCCACGCAACTTTTTAACTATAGATATTAGCTCTTCAAAAGATTTCATTTATTTGTTTCTCTCTTTATTTTTCTAAAATAGTTTATTCTTTTAGGCTCTAATATGGCATTATATATAATTGCATTTTTTATATCCAAAGAAGAAAGCATATTATTAACATGCCTTCTATTTTCATTTGCCGCATTAAATATTGGGGTTTCTTCCATAATTTTAGACTTTTGAGACTCTATTTCTCTTATTCTATAAGCATATCTATTTTGCTCTTCTAATATTTCATTATCAGATTCATACTCATCATAATAATTATCATCTTCTTCATATTCATTAATATTTTTTAATTCACTTATGCTTTTTCTAAGATTTCTATATATCTCATCATCATTATTATAAGATTTTCTATTATTAGTATTAGCCTTTTTATTAAAAGTTTTTTGTTTATTAAGTTTCTTTGAATTATCTTTCGTTGCCTTTTGTACAAGACTCACGATAAGCCAAATTATTCCTATTACTATATATAAAATTAATTCCATAAAACATTCCTTAATAAAAGTTATTATATTAAGTTAATATAATAATGTCAATATTATATTATCCAGCAAGAAACATCATTAATAAATAATACTATATTTTATCTTGTTGTTCTTTCAATAAAAATTTAATAGCTTCTTTATCTTTATCCAAAATATTTCTATATGGATTAAATGAACTTTCATTATTCAAAGTAATATTTTTATAAAGTATATTACATATTGGTAATCTTAGGAAATTTGGAATATCATTATCATTTCTCAATATATTACTATCATCTTTATTTACACATTCTATTAAAACTCTAAATTCATTCTCAAATTTGAATGCATCATTCTTTATAAAAAAGTCATATATATGTTGATTAACATTTTTAGGATCCTTTAATTTATCATATAGTATGTTTCCAAAATAATAAATATAATTATCATCTTTAATCTTTAAAATATTTTTTATTAAATCTTTTTTATTAACTAATATTCTAACCTTTATATTATCAACATCATCACTATAACTCGTACCATATATCTTCCAGTTAGCATACGAATTTTCAGAATCTACTGTATTACTAAAACAACACATGTAAACTTTTTCATCTAATGAATACATATTCTCATTATTATCTTCAAAATTATATGGATGAGATATTGTTAATCGTTTTTCTTTAATATCTTTTATAAGATATTTAAAATATAATATTCTAGAGATGTTACATCCATTATCAACAATTAAATAATCAACTAATGTAGTTATATCATTAATTTCAATAAGTTTACTATCGGTTTTTAAATCATACACACAATATGTATTATTTTCTATAATAACTTTGACAGGAGGAAACAAATTTATAGTATCTAATTTTTTTATATCATTAAATAAATCATGTTCTTTAATAAAATTTCCTATCGTAGAATATTTAATATATCTATCTTCAATCTTATTAAAACATATTTTTAATAAATAAAGTTTTGATAATTTCTTTTCTATATTATTAAATATATCAGTATCCTCTTCCATACTAATATAAATTTTTATAATACTGCATAAAATTGTAGCATATATTTCAGTATTATAAATAATATTAACATTATCTATATTTTCAAAAAGCAAAAATAATAGTCCATTCTTTGTACAAGAAGATTTACTAAAAAACTTATTAAAATCTATTATTTCATCAAATCTTTCTTCAATGATTCCCATATATTCTAAATAATAATAATTATTATAAAGCTTAATATTTCCTCTATAATAATAATATGGAATTTTTAATAAATTTAACAATATATTTTCATGATAATTTATATCAATATCTTTAAAAATATTATCAAAATTATAAAACAAATAATATAAATAACTATTATCATTTACACCTATTAAACAATTATGCAAATCTTTAATATTATCTTCAAAATCAACTTCAAAATATTTTTTTATTTTTATTTTTTCTTCGTCTGTAAAAATTACTTTATCTCTAATATCTGATATGTACTGCATATAATTATAAAGATGTATTCCCCAATGTTTATCCCAATAAGTTTCTATATACTTTTTTATTTCATTCATATCTATTGTTTTTAAGAATATTTTACTTATTATTAATGAATAATAAATTATAAATGGATTAATAATTACTATTTCTTTATCTAAATATTCATTTTTATTTTTATATTTATTATATTCTTGATTATATAAAGCTAAATCCTTATATGTTGGTATTTCACCTAAACATTTAATTATATCATCTATATCACTAATTAGTTTATCTTTAAAGAAAAAACTATGCACACAAGAGAATCTTTTTTCTTCATATAAAGATTTTTCTTTCTCTATTTTTTCTCTATATTCTTTATCAATACTTTTTTCCTTTTTTATATTTTCTGGAATATATTGATAAAGCTCATCTGTTTCTTTTATTATATTCCAAGCAAAATAATTTTGCATTATTTTTGTAAAATTATTAAAATCATCAGCAGTGATATTTAAACTTAATAATAAATCTCTGTAATTATCTGTAAGATATATATCAGGCATTTCATTATTACCTTTGCAGAAAGATAAAAAATATTTTTGTAAGATATCAATATAACAACTTAAATCTATTTCTATATCATCATATATTTTTATTTTGATTTCATTATTTTTAAAATTAGCTATTAAATAAATCATAAATACAGGATACTGTTCATCAGATAAACAATTAACTAAATTTTTGTTTTTACTTAAGCAATAAATAGGAATATCTAAATTATATATTTTTATACCATATCTTATATTATTAAATAATTCCTTAAGTTCTTTACTGTCATTTATAAAAAATATATCCAAAACATTTTTTAATTTTTCTTTAAAATCTGAAATAACATCTATTATAGATAATATTATTTTAATATTATTATTTAATATTAATGGATGCATATCTTTTTTATTTAGTATTCTGCTTGATATTTCAAAATAATATTTTATAAAATTATCATATACTATGTCTAATTTAATATATTCATCTTCCAAATATAATAATAAATTGCCAAGCATATTATATTGCCTATATTCTGTACCCAATTTTTTGATCAAAGGCATAATAATATTTATACTATTATTATCCAATTTATTAGTATAAAGTTTTATTATGATAATAAATGATATTAATTTTATATAATAAAAATAATTCTTATTGTCAATACTACTTATACTTTTTTCAATATAAGTCAAATATTTATCAAAATACATATTATTGATTTTTTCATAATCTTCATCTATAAATATAGACATATCCAATAATAAATATATATTTCTTATTTCGCTTTCTCTCAAATTATTAATTTTATTTTCTATTATATCTTTGCAATAATCTTTAATTGTAAAAAATATTTTTATATCATTTAGTTTTATTATTTCATTTTCATAATAGTTTCCAACAGATAATGCAATTAATATATTTTCTTCATCTAAGTATTTATCAAATAGATAATCAAATAATTTTTTCTTATCATCATCATTAATATTCTTTAATATTTCACTGTCTTCTTTAATGTCTATTAAATCGTAATAAAAATTAAGTATATTATCAAAACTATTTATATAATCATCTAAAATTTTATTCATAAAAATACTCCCAATTAATTTATGTTATAATAATATAAAAAATACAGATAAAAAAACAATATATAGTTCATATTTATATAATTTTTTATAAAAAAAATACCATATAAAAGAAACAAAAAAGGATAGCTAGTAAACACCAGCTACCCTATTATATCTTACTATTTTTATTTAGCTTGTAATACAATATTTATTGCTTATATTAAATTTAAAAGTTCCTCTTAAATTTTAATATTTTATCAATACTGTCTAAAATCAATGCTAATAATATCATAAAAAAACAAAACATTTGAAAATTATTAAATATAGATAAAATTAAATTATTACTTACATTTTTTATCAAAGAATCAATAAATACTTCATTTATTAAATTATAATTAAAAAACCATATAAAAGAAATAACAGCAGAAAATATATTAATAGCTATAAATAATATTGTGTTTCTAATATTATAACTATTATCAACTATTTTTATTATCTCTCTAAATATTAATAAAACAATAAAAAATACAGCAAATAAATATGATGATTTTACAATATCAGTATTAAATAAATTTATAAACTTCCCATCTATATTAAAGCTAAATATATTTGGAGATAAAATAAATAAACTTAAAAATATTACAGCAAATAATATTGATAATAAAGAAAAATATTTATTTGTTTTTATATTATTATTTGGAAGTTTTGGTAATTTATCAATATCATCATTAAAAAAATTAATATTAAACTTATACATAAAAATAAATATTAAAGTAACAAAAGAAAAAGATAATATAGCAGCAAATATTATATCACTAATAAATTTTGATACAGTTTGATTTTCAATATTAATGATATGAGACAATATTATTCCAAAAATAGTAGATATTAAAACAATCTTTAATATATCTTTATAATAATTATAATAAGGCTGACCTATTAGGCACTTGTCTGAAGAATTATCATATTTTTGATAAAGTTTATTAGGGCTTCCTAATTCCATTAAAACAATTTTTGCATCTTTTAAAGTTACTTCTTTATCATTATATCTTTCCTCTATTGTATCATAAATTAATGTCTTTAATTCATCAGCAACATCATTTCTAATTTTTAAAGACATTTTATTTGTAACAGCATAAATATATCTTTCTATTAAATCATTTACATCTTTACTAAGTTCTTTCATAATTTTTCCTTTAATTTTTTAATTTAATTATTTTTCAAGAATTTTATTTACAGCATTAGAATACTCTTTCCAATGTTCTTTAGATTTTTCTAATACTTTCAAACCATTTTTTGTTATTAAGTAATATTTTCTTGGTTTTTCTTCGTTTGTTTTCCATTCACTTTTTAAAAGCCCCTGATTTTCTAATCTTCTTAAAAGCGGATATAAAGTATTAGACTCTATTGTTATGCCATTTTCTTTTAATTTACTTATTAAGCTGTAGCCATATTCTTCATTTTTAAGCTGACTTAATACAACCATTATTAAAGTTCCCCTCCTTAATTCTTGCACCAAAATAGAAATTAAATCATCATTATTCAAGCACTGCTCCTTATTATTTATTACGCTATAGTGTGTTATACACAGTATAGTACATCATATATGTAAAATTGTCAAGTGAAAAGATAATTATTTTTTAATATTTGAATAGAATAATGATTATTATCAAGACAATCCAGTACAAATAATCAACTATATGTGCGGCTGATTAAGAAATATCAAACAAAAAAATAAATTAGTTGCTTAATATGAAATATAAATTATACTATAAGTATGTATATAAGAGAATTAATTATAACAAATTATAAAAATATAAAAAATGTAAAAATTGATTTACAACATAAATATTCTATGATTTACCTAACAGGTGAAAATGGAATAGGAAAATCAAATATCATAGACATAATATTTAAATTATTTACATACAAAAAAAATTTATTTGAAAAAGAAGACTTCTATAAAAATGAAGAAAAAATTGAAATAGAAATAAAACTTGAATTAAATACTGATGAAATATTTAAAGATTATATTTATAGAGATGATAATAAGTATTTTATGAAAGTAGTATATAAACAATATAGTAGTAATGATGAATATGAATGGTTTTATAAAAATCTTACAGAAGAATATAAGTTACATAATAATATATTAACCAATTTTATCTGCTATAAATATAGTCCAAGAGAATTTGATAATAATTTCATGTTTAACAAATCAAATAGAATAGGAAAATTTATATCAAAAATAATAGAAAATCAAATAAAAAAATATCAAAATGATAATAACGAATTAAAAAAATTATTAAAAAAAAAATATAAAAATTGTAAAAATGAACTAAATGAAATATTTAAACCTATATTTAATAAACCAAATCAAGAATTAAAATTAAATATTGAAATTGATGATGAAATAAAGTTTTTATTAAAATTATTTGAATTAGTACATTATCATAATGATGATAATAAATTATATTTAAATCAATTAGGAAGAGGAAGAGGATATTATCTATATCCATTTATAGATTTTTTGGCATTTTTATACGATAAAATAAATAATACAAAATCTCAAGGTTTTAATACTAATATTATTATTTTATTTGATGAACCAGAAGTATTTTTATCTCCATTTTTACAGCGTCAATTTATGGATCATTGGTTATCAATATTTAATGACAATCAAAACTATAAAATTATCAATAATATTCTTAATATAATAACTGATGATAATGATGAAATAGACTATAAAATTACTCCGATATTTTTTGTATCTACACATTCAGCACATATAATACCGCATTTAGAATTAAATGAAAAAGAGAATATATTATCTATACAAAGACTTTATTATGATAAAGAAAATACTGTTAAAATTGCATCTCTTGATAAAAAAGATAAATTAAAACAGTTTATAATTTTTGATAGAAATATATTAGAGGGACTTTTTGCTAAAAAAATTATACTGGTAGAGGGTGATACAGAAGTTGGATTTTTACCTTCTTGTTTAAATGCTAATGGTATTAATATTCATCAAGAACATATATATATTATTAAAGCGGCACCAAATAATTTTCCAAGTCTAGCAAAAATATTCTCAAAATTGCAAATAAAAACATATATACTTACAGATAGAGATTGTAAAAATAAAGAGATAAAAGAGCAAAGAAATAACAAAATATACCAAACATATGCAAATGAAGAATATGGATATGTTAATAAAAGGGTTTATGATTTATACGAAAGTATAAAAAATTGTAATAATGTAAAAATATTTGTGTCAGATTATTGGGATTTTGAGGAAAGTATTTTAGTATGTCTAAAAAATCATTTTCAAAAAATATATATTAGCATTAGTAAAAGTAAAAGTAAAACTAATGATAAAGATAAACTTATTGAAAAAGTACAAGATGAAAATTCAAAAGATGAAGAATTTACTAAAAAGTTATTATATATGAGAAAAAAACATAAAAATATAAAAGATAATTACAGATTAATAAAAAAAATAATAAAAGAAAATTTAAAACTAAAACAAAATGAATATAAAAACGGAGAAAAAATAGATTGTGGTAATATGAACAATGAAGCTATCAAAAATGTTGCTGAGGAAAATTATAAACTTCCTAAATATATAATTGATTTAATAGAAGAATTAAAAAATGATAAATAATGATAAAATTAATAAAATATTAGAAAAACACAAAGATGATAAAGAACAGTTAGACTTTATAAAATCTACAGAACAATCTCTTACAATTGCTCCTGCTGGATATGGTAAAACAGAAATGTTAATCTCAAAACTTAACTATATCATAGAAAGTGAACAAATTAAATATCCAAAAAGAATTCTAGTTTTAACATTATCTAATGTGGCAAAACATACTATTGAAAGTAGATTAAATAATAATCAATTTGTAGACATATATAATTTTCATAATTTAGCAAGTAGAATTTTAAGGCTTCAAGGTAAACAATATTTAAATATTGATTATCAATATGAATATAAACACTATAATTTTAAAGATAAACTTCAAGAAAAGTATAAAAATGATAAAATAGAAAAAATACTAAATTATTATAGAGAAAAAATTAGTGAAATTAATAAAAAATTTCATGAAATAAAATTTGATGATAAAATATTTCAATATGTAGATACTATAAATAAAAATAAAGAAATATGCTATGAATATGTAATATATTTTGCAATAGTTCTATTAAATAATTTCAATATAAATGAAATATATAAAAATTTATACAGTTATATTTTTGTAGATGAATGTCAAGATATAAATTTATTGCACTTTATCTTATTAAGAAGTATTGCTGATAATGAATATAATAAAATATTTTTTTTAGGAGATACATTTCAATCTATAATGAAATTTGCTGATGCTTTAGGAGAACAAATTGAATATTTATTAAAGCAACATTTTAATATAACTAAAATTATAAAATTACAAAAAAATTATAGATTAGAAGGAAGAGAAAATATATCTAATTTCCAAAAAAATATTAGAAATTACGATAAAAAATTACAAATAGAACTTGATGAAGATTTTCAAATAAAAAGTTTTAATTACTTTGAAGAAGAGATATCATTTATTAATAATCAAATTAATAAAATTATTTCTGAAAATAAAAAAGCTAAAATAGCAATACTTTTTTCTAATCAATTTTATTTTAATGATGATAAAATCTTAAACTCATTATTTGAAAATTTAATAAAAGAAAATATAGAATATATAAATATATTAAAAACCGAAAAAGAATTAAATACAATAATGAAAAATGTATTCAATATAGCAACAAATATAAAAATATTAAATTATAATAATCTTCTTAAGAAGATAAAAAATTATTATGATAATGATATATCAAAATTAATAGAAGGTTATAAAAACTATTGTTTAAAGTTTGGAATAGATTTTAATACAATAATAGAAGTTCTAAAAGAAAAAGATTTAATAAAGTATGCTCCTTATTGCTCTGTAAATGTAAATATATTAAATATACATAAAGCAAAAGGGGCAGAATGGGATTATGTTTTTATTCCATTTTTAAATAAAAAACAATTCATATATAAAAAAAATTGTAATAAATGTAATAATATATGTTACAATCATATAATTGATATAAATGAAGAATTTTATCAAGCTTTTTATGTAGCAATTACTAGAACAAAATATGGTTTATATATAACATCAACAAAAAATAACGCTTCTTGTTTATTTTATCATTCATTAAAATTAATTAAGAATATTTATTAAACAAAAAAAGGACAGCCATTACAGCCGCCCTTTATAATATTTAAATATTAATTATTTTTTATTTTACTGCCTCAGCACATCTAGTACATAACTCTTTATGCTCAGTTCCTACACTGTCATAATGTCCCCAACAGCGTACGCATTTTTCATGACTAGCTTTCTCTGTCTTAACAAAAGAAACTCCGCCCTCTATAAATGTATCGTCTTTGCTGTCAGAAAGTGTTACTTTACTTACAATAAATATCTCGTTTAAATATTTTTCATATTTAGTAAGTAATTCTTTAGTTGCTGGTTCTTTAGTGCATATTGTTACATAAGCCTCTAAAGATTTACCTATTGTGCTATTATCTCTAGCTCTTTCAAGTGATAATAATACATCATCGCGTACTTTAAGAATTGAAGCCCACTCATTTTCTAACTCTAAATCAATTAAATTGTCATCAGCTTTAGGATATAATTCTAAATGTACAGAAGAAGCATTTTCTCCTTTGTAGTATCCCCAAACCTCATCAGTTGTGAAAGGAAGTACAGGAGCTATTAATTTTACTAATACATCTAATATCTCAACAAGCACAGTCTGAGCACTTCTTCTTGAAACAGAATCTTTTCTATCACAGTATAATCTGTCTTTTATAATGTCAAAATAAGTAGCAGAAAGTTCAACAACACAGTAATTTATAAGTCTTTGATAGAATAAATGGAACTCATAACCATCACAAGCCTTATCAGCAACTTTTATAAAGCTATGAAGTCTTGATAAAGCATATCTGTCTACAGGAAGTAAATCTTTAACTTCAACCTTTTCTTTACTGTAATCAAAATCAGAAATATTTCCTAACAAATACCTGAAAGTGTTTCTTATTTTTCTGTAGTTGTCAGCAATAGCCTTCATCATGTTATCACCAACACGTGCATTATGAGTGAAGTCTTCGCTTATACACCAAAGTCTTAATATGTCAGCACCATATTTGTCAATAACTTCTAAAGGTGAAACAACATTGCCGGCACTTTTATGCATAGCTCTGCCCTGTTCGTCTAAAGTCCAACCATGAGTTACAAGCTCTTTGTATGGAGGTATTCCTCTTATAGCCATAGAAGGCCAAATTGCAGCTTGGAACCAACCTCTGTATTGGTCGCCTCCCTCTAAATATATATCAACAGGGAAAACTCCGTCCAAATCTTTGTTAGTTTTCTGTGCAGCAAAAGATGATACGCCAGAATCAAACCAAACGTCCAAAATATCTTGCTCTTTATCAAAATCACAGCTTCCGCATTCGCATTTAGTGCCCTCAGGAAGTAAGTCTTTAGCCTCTAATTCAAACCAAACGTCCATTCCTTTAGTTTTTACTATTTCAGCAAAATGTCTTGTAGATTCTGCAGTAAGTAAAGTTTTTCCGCAATTCTTACAATAGAATGCAGGTATAGGAACACCCCAAGAACGCTGTCTTGATAAACACCAGTCAGGACGATTCTCAAGCATTTTTTTCATTCTGTCATGTCCCCAAGCTGGATACCATTTAATATTATCTAAAGATTTAACTGTTCTTTCATCTATATTATCATGAGTCATATTCATAAACCACTGAGAAGTAGCTCTAAATATCAATGGATTTTTACATCTCCAACAAATAGGATAACTGTGAGTAACTTTCTCTTTATAATATAATGAACCATTATTTTCAAGTATCTCTACCACTTTAGGGTTAGCATCTCTTACTTTCATTCCCTGCATTTCTGGAAACTCGCTTGTATATCTTCCAGCTTTATCAACTGGACAATATATATCAAGTCCGTAATTCATACCTGTCTGATAGTCTTCCATACCATGACCAGGAGCAGTATGAACAACACCAGTACCTGAAGTTGCCTCAACATAATCAGCAAATACAACAGCAGATTTTCTGTCTTTTATGAAAGGATGCGCTATTTCAAGTTTTTCAATCTCTTCCATAGATATAGGAATAATCTCTCTGCCCTCTGCTCTCATGTCTTTTTTAGATAGAACTGTATCAACTAAAGAAGTTGTCATTATTGCATATCTTCCGTCTATTTCAACAGCTACATACTCTAAATCTCTGTTGAAAGCACAAGCCATATTTGAAGGCAATGTCCAAGGAGTAGTAGTCCATATCATAACATCAACATTGCCGTTTAATTTATCATTAATTTTATTTAATACAGGAAATCTCACATAAACACTTGTAGAAGTATGGTTTTCATCATATTCTATCTCAGCAGCAGCCAATGCAGTTTCACACTCCATACACCAGTGAATAGTTCTAAGTCCTTTATATATGTAGCCTTTCTCTACTAAATGTGCAAATACTTCAACTATTTCTGATTCATATTCAGGAGACATAGTAAGATAAGGATTTTCCCAATCTCCCATTACACCAAGTCTTTTAAACTCTTTTCTTTGAATATCAATATATTTCTGAGCATAAGCACGGCATTTTTTTCTCATTATAAATTTAGAAGTTTCTTTATATTTATCTCCTAAACTCTCTTGTACTTTTAACTCTATAGGCATACCATGACAATCCCAACCAGGAACATAAGGAGAATCAAAGCCCTTAGCAGATTTATATCTCACAATAATATCTTTAATAATTTTATTTAATGATGTTCCAATATGAATGTCTCCATTCGCATAAGGCGGTCCATCATGTAAAATACATTTAGGAGCACCTTTTCTTAATTCTCTAAGTTGTTGATAAAGTTTTTCTTCTTCCCATTTTTTTATTATTTTGGGCTCTTTTTCCTTCAAACCAGCTTTCATAGGAAAAGCAGTTTTAGGCAAATTGATAGTAGAACTATAATCCATCTTATTTTTTGCTCCATTTTTTAATTTTCTTTAATAATTTTTTAATTTTATAAAGATATTCAATTTTATACTATAAGTAAGAATTTTACAAGTTTTTTTATTTTATATAATGTTTAAGTGTGATGGATATTTTACAGTTTTTAGTTTAAACAAAGAAGGTGTTTCTATAATTTCAATTAGTATATAACTAAATACTACATTTTGTCATATAAGTTTTTGTTTTATATCCTAGAATATATATAAATATAATATTTGTATTTTGCCTAAAAATGCAGTCTTTTTGCTTCTTTGTACCAATACCAGAGGCACTTCCTTCGGTCGCGCAAAAGAAGTGGGGGTGCGTACCCTAAGGGCACGCTTCGCAGGGGGCTAGCCCCGAAAACAATAAAAACATAAAAACTATTTTTTTGATAAACTTAAAAATTTTTAGTATATATCGCCATTCAGGCACGCTTCGCAGGGCTACTCCCCACAAATAATAAAAAAGATAAAATTTTTATTGTTCTTTTCCCGCAGCTACGCTCTGCGTATTTCGTCAAAGAACCAAAAAGTGCAAATTGAGAAAGTAATACCAATTATATTTTACATACTAAATGTTAAACTAAAAATAAATGTTTATTTTGCAGAATAATAAACATTAACCTGAGATATATTAGCATTGGTTCTTGCTTCTTCTAAAGTTATTCGTATCTTCTCAGCATTTTGAACAGTATCGAATTTTACAAGTCTTTTATAACCTATAGTAGTTAAATTAGGTTCTTTGCTATTAACTGTGATTTTATTCCATTGACCAGAGCTATAAACTTCAACACTAAACTTCTCTACTCTCTGACCTTTCATAATATTTTCTTGAATAAGTAAAACATTAATTGCCGAAGGAGTTTTTAATGAATATTCTTTAGAAGCTCCAATTTTAGCATTAACCCAAGTATTAGTTACATTTTTAAGCAGTCCAGTAGTAAAAGTAGTTTTTATATAATTACCAAACTCACCAAGAACAGCTATATCTTTGCTATCAAATTGACCTCTTTTGTCTGGCGGTACATTTAAAAGCAAAACAGAATTATATCCAACAGACTTATAATAAATATCTATTAATTTATCCAAACTTTTTGGAGTTTCGTAATCATGATAGAACCAACCGGGTCTTATAGAAACATCAACTTCAGAAGGATACCAATAAACAGAATTTACTTTTTTTAATATATCTCTGCTTCCAAGGTCTTTTCCTGTTAAAACAAGACCAAGTGAAGAATTGTAACTTTCAGAATCTTTGTAAGAATTAGGTTTATAGCCTTGAACGCCCCATTCTGTCTCTCTTCCATAGCCTTGCTCATTTCCAACCCATCTAACATCTTCACCCATTACAGCACTAACAGCATTAGGCTGATACTTTTTTAATACTTCTAACCATCTTTCTATATCATAATCTTGATTAGCCCCTTCACCTTTAGCCCCATCAAGCCAAAGCTCTGTTAATTCTCCATAACCAGTAACAAGTTCTGTAAGCTGTTCAACATAAAAATCATTATAAGCTTCTCCCTGTCCATAAGAAGAGGCATTTCTATCCCAAGGTGAGAGATAAAGCCCCATTTTTACACCATATTTCTTACAGGCATCACTAAACTCTTTTACAATATCTCCTTTGCCGCCCTTATATGGAGAACTTGCTACAGAATGACTAGTTGTCTTAGTTGGCCATAAACAAAAACCATCATGATGCTTTGCAGTAAGTATTATAAGCTTAAAACCAGCATCTTTTAATACTCTCACCCACTGATCAACATCCAAATCCGTAGGATAAAATTCACTAGGACTCTCTGTACCATCACCCCATTCTTTACCTGTAAAAGTATTTATGCCAAAATGTATAAAAGCCGTAAGCTCTAAACTTTGCCAATTATATTGATTAGTTGTTGGTATCACTCTTGAAGCCATCTCTACTTTTTCTTCTATTGTAGCGGATACTGGAAAATCAACTTTTTTTATATAGTAATTTCCAACCTCATCTCTAAACTCAAATGAAGATAAAATCTTTTTTGTGCCGCAAGAAAATGACAAAAAAGATAAAACAACTAGAAAAATAATTAATTTAAACTTCACAAAAAACCCAAATAAAAAACATTAACCTTTATTAAATATACAAAATACATTATAAAAGTCAATGATATTTTAATAGTTTAAATATCAAAATTATTATTTTTTAGAGAACTCTTTTAAATTATCATGACTTAATCTATAAGTATACCAATCTTCCATTTTAACAGCATTAATAGATAAATAAAAATCAATACTGCTCTTATTCCAATCCAAACATTGCCAATCAAGCCTTTCACACCCTCTCTCAACAGCAATCTTAGCAAGCTCCTTTAATAATCTCTTTCCATATCCCAACCCTCTAAAACTCTCTCTAATATATAAATCCTCTAAATATATACCAGCCTTGCCTAAAAAAGTAGAAAAATTGTGAAAAAATAAAGCATACCCAATAGGAACATCATCTTCTAAAGCAATCAAAACTTCAGCCTTATTTTTTTCAAATATCCATTCTTTTAATATATCCTCAGTAGCAACAACCTCATTTTCAAGCTTTTCATAAGAAGCTAACTCCTTAATAAACTTTAATATAGTAGAAACATCATCTATAGTGGCAAATCTTATGCTAAATACTTTATCTTTCATAAAAAAACACTCCCAAAAAACACTCTATATAAAAATAAAGCCCAAGCGATTAAGAATAAATCGCTAAGGCTTTTTATATTAAAAAAATTATTTTTTTAAGCTAATGGTAATTATTATTAATACATACCACCCATTCCGCCGCCAGGCATTGGAGGCATTGGTTTTTCAGGTTCAGGTATATCAGTAATAATAACTTCAGCAGTTAATACTTGAGAAGCAATAGAAGCAGCATTTTGTAAAGCACTTCTTGATACTTTAGCAGGGTCAATAATACCAGCTTTTAACATATCAACCCACTCATTAGTAAGAGCGTTGAAACCCATATTGCCTTTTTGTTTTTTAGCTTCAATAGCAACAACAGAACCGTCTAAACCAGCATTTTGTGCTATCATTCTTATAGGTTCTTCTATAGCTCTTTTTACTATATTAACACCAACTTGCTCATCAGGATTTTCTAATTTAATAGCATCAAGTTTAGATTGAGCATGTAAGTAAGTGATACCGCCGCCAGGAATAACTCCCTCTTCAACAGCAGCACGAGTTGCAGATAAAGCATCTTCAACACGAGCTTTTTTCTCTTTCATTTCTACTTCAGTAGCAGCACCGATATTAATAACAGCAACTCCTCCTGATAGTTTAGCTAATCTCTCTTGTAATTTTTCTCTGTCATAATCACTGTCAGTTTCTTCTATTTGTTTTTTAATAGTAGCTACTCTTGCCTGAACATCACCTTTTTTACCAGCACCTTCAACTATAGTAGTGTTTTCTTTATCAACAGTGATTTTCTTAGCTTTACCAAGATGCTCTAAACCAGTATTTTCAAGTTTCATACCTAAATCTTCGCTGATAACTTGTCCGCCTGTTAATATAGCAATATCTTCAAGCATAGCTTTTCTTCTGTCGCCAAAACCAGGAGCTTTAACTGCACATACGTTTAATACTCCTCTCATTTTGTTTAATACTAAAGTAGCTAAAGCTTCAGATTCTATATCTTCAGCAATAATAATGAAAGGTTTTCCTGTTTGAGCAATTTTTTCAAGTACAGGAAGAAGTTCTTTCATATTAGATATTTTTTTATCATAAATAAGAACTAAAGCATCTTCTAATTCAGCAGTCATACTGTCTCCGTTAGTTACAAAATATGGAGAAATATAACCTCTGTCAAATTGCATACCTTCTACTAATGAAAGGCTTGTTTCCAATGATTTAGCCTCTTCAACAGTAATAACACCCTCTTTACCAACTTTTTCCATAGCATCGCTTATTAAAGCACCTATTTCTTTATCGTTGTTTGCAGAAATTGTAGCAACTTGAGCAATCTCTTCTTTACCTTTAATTTGTTTAGCTTCAGATTTAATATGAGCAACTATTTCGCTAACTGCTTTTTCTATACCTCTTTTAATAAGCATAGGATTAGCGCCGCTAGTTACGTTTTTTAAACCTTCTTTAACCATAGCTTGAGCTAAAACTGTAGCTGTAGTAGTACCGTCACCAGCAACATCATTAGTTTTAGTAGCTACTTCTTTAACTATTTGAGCACCCATATTTTCAAAAGGGTCTTCTAATTCTATTTCTTTAGCGATAGTAACACCATCATTTATTATAGTAGGAGGACCAAATTTTTTGTCTATTACAACATTACGTCCGCGTGGTCCTAAAGTTACTTTTACTGCATTAGCTAAAGCATCTACTCCACGCATAAGGGAGCGTCTAGCTTCTTCATCAAATAACAACTGTTTTGCTGCCATAAATCTTTTCTCCTTACAAATATTTTAATTTTTAATTATTTTCTTATTTTTATTGAAAATATTATACAATCAATATATTTTTTTTCAAGTATTAATCAGCAAATATTATATAGTTATTCTATTACAAATTACGTACAACTATAGTATAATGATTCTATATTGATACAACATCATAACAAAAAAAATATTATAAAAAATAATTAAAGAAATAATTATTCTTTATCGTTTATATTTTAAATGCAAAATAATGTTCAAATAACAATATTAAACAAAAAGAACTTTATGATTAATACTATAAAATAACATACTGATACAAAAACCAATAATGAGAAAATGACCCCATTAATACAAATATGTGAAACATGTCATGTGTAAATTGTTTAGTCTTATCCTGATACTTTTTTCCTATTGCATACAAAAAAGCCCCTATGGTGTAAAATATTCCTCCCCATATTAGCCAGCTTAAATGCATTATATTAAATTCTTTTAAAAGCGGTTTGAAAGCAAAAGCAATAATCCAACCCATGGATATATATAAAACTATTGTAAGTATTGGACTTTTATATATTAAAATAGTATTTGATATTACACCAATTAATGCGCATACCCATATCACAGATAATATAAGCATTCCTATATTTTTTGGAAGAGAAAATATGCATAGTGGTGTGTATGTAGCTGCTATAAAAATATATATTCCTATATGGTCAAATTTGCGAAATAGTTTCTTTACCTTACCATCTGGAAAAAAATGATAAATAGAACTAAAAGTGTATAATAATATAATACCAACACCATAAACTATTACAGGCATTATATAATTTTTATTTACTTTTATAAGCATAAGAACAAATCCAGCTATTGAGAGTAAAGCTCCTATACTATGCGAAATTGCTGAATATAATTCCCCTATTTTTTGAGTATTTGTAATATATTTTGAATTAATTGTCATGATTCCTCCTAATTGTTGTAATATAATATTAACTTAATTAGAAGTGTCTAACAATAAAAGAAAATTACTATTTTTTATAGCATATTATAACTATTTTTCTAATTTTCCTAATAAAAAAATATTATTCCAATCTATATCATTTTCAGTCGGCATTGGATATTCATTCCAATTAGCGATATTATAAGGCTCCCAATATAAATCTTTTCCATAACCGTTTTCTTTCAGCCATTTATTTAATTTTTCGTTATATGATTTATTATAATTATTTGCTATATATAAATTTCCTTCCTCTATAACAAAACCCTTAAATCTGTAAACATCATTATTTTTAAAATTTCCTTTATAATTAAAATCAACTGTTTTGTATAATGGATCATATACTTTTTTATTATCTAATAAATTATACAAATTAAAACTTGGAAGTGAGGTTAATATAAAGTTTTGTCTTTTTGTTTTTGTATAATATATTGCCTTATTATTATCTGACATTTTTAAAAAAACATATTCTATAGGTGAAGAGTAGCCATATATAATAACATCAATATTAGATTTTTTATCGAATCTATATATATTTTGAAAATTATCCATTACTACTTTATTCTTTGAATTTTCAATCCATATTTTTGCTTCTTCCGTATTTGTATCTTTTTTAGGAAGAGTTGTACATGAGGATATTACAAAGATTGATAATAATAACATATAATATATTTTCATAGCCTTTTAATCTATAATATTATATATATATATTAGAATTATACAATATTAGAATTATATAAATAAAAGCAATGCAAAATTTTATTTTTATGCTATAATTCAAAAAAATATAGGTACTAATTATGCTAAATATAAAACTATTAATATTCGATATGGACGGCACCTTAATTGACAGTGCTTATTTAAATTATTATTCATACAGCAATGCCTTTAGAGAATTTAATATAAATCTTGATGAAGAGTATTATTATAAAAAATGCTTTGGTTTGCATTATAAAACTTTTGTATCTAACATATTAGATTTAGAAAAAATAACAAAAGACAAAGATATTTTAATTGAAAAGATACACACTAAAAAAGAAGAAATATATTTAAATAATCTTAATCTTTTAGAGATTCACCCTTTTATATATGATACAATATTATCTAATCATAATAAAAAAAATCTTGCATTAGCAACGACAGCCTCACCAAATGGAGTATACGGCATATTAAAAGAGTTTAAATTGGATAATCTATTTGATTTGGTATTAACTGGCGCAGACATAATAAATAAAAAACCGCACCCAGAAATATTTTTCAAGTGTATGGATTATTTTAATGCTTCAAATAAAGAGACAATTATTTTTGAAGATAGCAAAGTAGGTTTAGAGGCAGCTTATCAAACTAAAGCTTGGGTAATAAAAGTAGAGAATTGGACTAAATAATTTTAATATTTCAAACTACATTTATTTTACTTAAGCAATATATTACCACAAATTAAAACAACATAAATATGCTTCTATAATTTATTTATAAAAGCATATTTATCATGCTATTTAGTAACTTTTTTAATACAGTGAAGTTATAGAAAAAATTATAATTTCTTATTCTTTTTTTAATAATTCTGACACTATCTCATCAAGTTCTTCAGGTTTTACCCTAGGGTCATAACGTCCTACTATATTGCCTTGTCTATCTATTAAAAATTTACCAAAATTCCATCTTATTTTATCAACACCTTCTTCGGTTGGTTTTTCAGTTCTTAAATAAGTAAATAAAGGGTCAGCATTTTTGCTATTAACTTTTACTTTGTCAAATAGCTTAAAAGTAATGCCGTATTTTTCTTTTCTAAACTCAGCAATCTCTTCAATAGGCTCTTTTGCTTGTCCGCCGAATTGATTGCAAGGAAAGTCTAATATTTCAAAACCATCCTTTTTATATTTTTTGTATAAATCCTGCAACGCAGAATATTGTTTAGTAAACCCTCATTTAGTGGCACTATTAATTATAAGCAGAACTTTTCCTTCATATTTTTTTAATTTCACATCTTTGCCTTCAGCATCTTTTACTGTATAGTCATATATACTCATCTATTAAACTCCTTATTTAAAAAAAGCATACCTTTAAAAATAAAGATATGCTTAATTTCTAAAATATTTTTTTAATTATAAAAGCTCTTTAGCTGCTTTTATTGCTGCTTCATAATCAGGTTCATGAGTAATTTCTGGAACATATTGTACATATTTTACGACATTGTTTTTATCAAGTACAAATACAGCACGAGTAAGAAGTTTTAATTCTTTTATTAAAGTACCAAATTTCTTACCAAAATCCCTTTCAGCATAATCTGATAATACTATATGTGAATTAGCATTAGCAGCAGCACACCATCTTGCCTGAGCAAAAGGTAAATCAAGAGATACTGTTACAACTGTTACACCTTTTAAAGAAGAAGCTTCTTTATTAAATCTTTTAGTTTGTACATCACATACAGGAGTATCCAAAGATGGTACAGAAGAAATAATTTTTACTGTATCGCCAGCATCTTTTAAAGACCATGGACTTAAATCTGTTTTAACTCCAGTAAAATCAGGAGCTTTAGCACCTTCTACCAATGAAACACCTTCTAAATGTACTTCTCCGCCTTGAAATGTTATTTTCATGTTTATCTCCTTCATATTAAAATCTAAAATTATTTACTTTATTAAAAAAATATACAGCTTTAAACAAATAAAGTCAATAGATAGAAGCATATTTTTTAGAACAATCTAACATTTGTTAATATTTGACAATGCTTCTTTAGCAACTTCTCTGTCATCAAAATGAATAGTTTTATCTGGAAATATTTGATAGGTTTCATGACCTTTGCCCGCTATTATTACTATATCATTTTCTTTTGCTTCTCTAATAGCATCAAATATAGCTTCTTTTCTGTCTATTATCTTTTTATAATTAGAATTAGTGAAACCCTTTTCTATATCAGACATTATTTGCTCTATGCTTTCAGTTCTTTGGTTATCTGTAGTTAATATAGATATATCAGCATATTTCTCTGCAATAGAAGCCATTATAGGGCGTTTTTTTCTGTCTCTGTCTCCTCCGCAACCAAATACCACTATTACCCTATTAGGCTTTAATTTTTTAGATTCAACTAATATATTTTCTAAACTGTCTGGAGTATGAGAATAATCAACAGCAACAATAAAAGGACATTTTTCATCGCTCACTATTTCAAACCTTCCAGAAACCTGAACCTTTCTGATTGATTTTATTACTTTTTCTATATCTAATTTATATTCATACGCATAAGCTAAAACAGATAAAGAATTAACTACATTAAACTCTCCTAAAAGAGATAGTTTTACTTTTGATATAAACTTTCCCTTGGCATAAAACTCATATTCACTATATTTGGAGTTTAGAGTAATAATTTTGGCATAATAATCTGCTTTTTCATTTAAGCCATAAGTAACCATTTTTAAATCTAATTTTTTTATATAATTTTTTATTTCTTTAAAATAATCTGTATTTATATTTATAATAGCTAATTTTTTCTTTTTGGAACTTTGTTTAAGCAGAGAAAATAATTTTAATTTAGCCTTCAAATAGTTTTTCATATCAATATGATAATCCAAATGGTCTTCTGTGAGGTTTGTAAATATTGCAGCATCATAATTAATATAATCGCATCTATCCATAGCAAGAGCCTGAGAAGAAGCTTCCATTACAATATGAGAAACATTTTTTTTATATGCTTTATCAAAAATACTTTCTAAATCTATAGATTCTGGAGTTGTAAGATTAGTTTTTATTTCTGATTTGCCTATCATGTTTTTTATAGTACCTATTAGAGCTGTTTTATTTTTAGCACTTTCTAATGCGGCTTTTAATAGATAGCTTGTAGTAGTTTTTCCGTTAGTTCCTGTTATAGCTATAGAATGCATTTTTTTTGTAGGCTCATCATAGAGTTTAGAAGCTATATATGCTAAAGTTTCTCTTGGATTTTTGCTTCCTACAAAACAAACATTTTTATATTTTTCTTTTAGATTGTTAATAAAACTTTTATCTGCAGCAATGTCATAAATAATAATACTTGCTTTATTTTTAATAGCACTTTCTATATATTTATGACCATCATCTTTTAAGCCTTTAATAGCAACAAATATATAATTTTTTTTTACAAGTTTTGAATTATAAGATATGGATTTTATTTCTAATTTTAAGCTTTCTTTAGTAATTTCTTTAATATTTAAATTATCATAGCCTTTTATAAGATCTTTAAAATATTTCATTTTTATTTACCTAAATTATTTTTTTACTACCAATTTAAATACTAAAACTTCATAAATAGTAAAATATTATTTATCAGACTCTATTTTTAAATATATTATATCGTCATCATTTCCAGCAGAACTAAAACCATTAATTATAGCTGTTTCTATAAATCTATTTGGAGAAGACAATTCTGATTCTCTTGCAGTAAGCACTTTTACTTCTTTTTCTAAAATCTCTATTTGTCTATCCAAACTATGAGCTTCTTGTAAGATTTCATTAGACTTCATATTTCTTATAAAAGTAAGACCTATAGAAATTATTACAAATATAATAACAACCAAAAATACAGCACCAAGACTATATGTTTTTTTCTCTTTTTTTGTCTCTTTATTATTGTCAATAACTTTTTTGCTTTTCATAAAACCTCAAATTAAATTATTAATTTTGCAACTCTAAGTTTAGCACTTCTGCTTGCTGGATTTAATTTTATTTCTTCATTTGTCGGAGTTATAACTTTAGAATTTAGTAATTTAAATATACCATCTTTATTTTTAGTTTTTTCATTGTCTTTCAAAAATCTCTTAACTATTCTATCTTCCAAAGAATGATAACTCATTATAGCAGCAACTCCGCCGTTTTTTAAAATTTTGCTGATATTTGAAATAGACTTTTCTAATATATTAAGCTCATCATTAACCTCTATCCTTATAGCCTGAAACACTAATGTTGCGGGGTGAATCTTACCAAACCTTTTTGATTTATCTGTATGATGAAATATGATATTTTCTAATTCTTTTGAAGTTTCTATAGTTTTTTTCTTTCTTTCGTTTACTATAATGTTTGCAATCTTTGAAGCATTATGCATTTCGCCGTATTCTCTAAAAACTCTCTCAAGCTCTTTTTCTGAATAGCCATTAATAACATCATAGGCACTTTTATTATTAATACCAAGACGCATATCAAGTTTAACATCATCTTTAAAAGAAAATCCCCTATTAGCCTTTTTGAAATGAAACATAGAAATGCCAAGGTCATAGAGCATAAAATCAACATTGCCAATAACATTTTCATCAAGCTCTTCTATCATCTTATCATAAGTGTTGTTATAGTAATGGAACCTTTTATAATCTTTAAGCCTATTCTTTGCAACTTCAAGTATTTTATCATCTCTTTCAAAGCTATGAACTTCAAGATTTAAATCAAGCATTGCCTTAGTATGACCGCCCTCACCTAATGTAGCGTCCACTGCAATATTAGCATTTTCTGGTATGAAACTTAAAATTTCTTTAAGCATTACAGGTGTATGAACTATATTATTATCCATAGCATAAATTATCGGTATAAGGTATTATAAAAAACAATATAAGCAATTTAATATTTTCTCAATTTATGAGATATATTATCAACTTTTTCCCGCGTACGAGCTGTACCACCTTGCCGCACGGTAATGTTATGCTTTAATTATAACTTCTTAGTCGTGCGGAGGAGTGCCTTTTAATGTACAATTAAATTATAAAATTTATAATAAGAATGCAGTTCTTCGCGAAGCGTATCCGAAGGATATAAGGTTCTTTTATACCTATACCGAAGGCACTTCCTACGGTCGCACCCACAGGCACTCCCTTTGGTCGCCCTGAAGGACTCCATTTGGTCGCTGTGCGGACTTAGTAAAAGTTTTCTCCATTCTGGAACGTTTCACGAAAGTGCAAATAATAAAACAGTAATACTTATGAGAACTGTTAATTTATATTGATTATATTTTTAATTCTTGACTAAATTTAATAATACTATATAATTAAATCTATGAAGTTAATTAAGTCTACAGTCTACAGTCTACAGTCTACAGTCTACAGTCTACAGTCTACAGTCTACAGTCTACAGTTAAATAATTATAATAACTGCTTTTTTACATCATACAAAAAAAATTTATCATTAATTAATAAAAGGTATGTATTATTATGAATATAGTTATAATACATACTGGATTTGTTAAATATCTTATTTACACATTGAGAAAAATAAAAGAGACAAATAAAAATGCAAATATATTTTTAATATCGGATAAAGAATGCAAAGAATATTTTAAATATTCATCATTTGTGGATATAAAAAAAGTTATAAAAGAAGAATCTATTGAGTTTAAAAATAAGTATATACATCTTGGTAAAAGCAATCCAAATTACGAAATGTTTTGTATGCAAAGATGGATTATATTAAAAGACTTTATGAAAGAATATAATATAAGGGAATGTTTTCATATTGATAGTGATATATTGTTATTTTCTGATTTAAATGAAGCATTAAATCCATTTAATAAGTATAACATATCTTTAGCACATAATTTGGGGCTGAGTATGTATATTAAAGATGTAAAAGTATTGGAAGAATTTTCTAAATATTTATTATTTAAATATACTAATGAAAAAGAAATCAATAAATTAAAAGATATGTATTATAATACGAATAGAGTCAATAATGGAGTTGCAGGAAGTATATCTGATATGGATTTATCTAGAGATTTTTTTTCAAATTTTAATTTACCTGTAGGAAATTTATCTGAAATAGAAAATGATTCTGTATTTGATTCAGCAATTGTTTATGGAGGAGCAGAATTTGAAATGCTTAAAAAAGGCAGATATCAAATGAAGAAAATATTTTTTGAAAATAAAATACCATTTTGTAATTATAGTAAAGACAAAATAAACAAAAAAATAAGATTTCATTCATTGCATTTTCTTGTATGGGCTAAATTATATATAAAAAAACTTTCAGAAAATAGAGATTTGGATTTTAATCCATATTATATAAATTTATACAGAGAGTTTATAGTTTTTAAAAATAAAATAAAAAAGTTATTCAATTAATTTACTAAACATAAGAAATATAGTATAATAATTTATATGAATTTCAAATTAGAATCGAATTTCAAGCCTTCAGGAGACCAAATAACAGCAATAGACTCTTTAGTTAAAGGGCTTGAAAATAAAAATAAATATCAAACTCTTTTAGGTGTTACTGCAAGCGGAAAAACTTTCACAATTGCAAATGTTATAGAGAAAGCTAACCGCCCTACTCTTGTAATGTCGCATAACAAAACTTTAGCGGCACAGCTTTACAGAGAATTAAAAGACTTCTTTCCAAACAATGCAGTTGAGTATTTCGTTTCTTATTATGATTACTATCAGCCTGAAGCCTATGTTCCTGCTAAGGATTTATATATTGATAAAGACGCCTCAGTTAATGATGAAATTGATAGGCTAAGACTTAAAGCTACTACTTCGCTTCTTGAAAGGAGAGATGTTATAATTGTTGCTTCTGTTTCTTGCATATACGGCTTGGGTTCTCCTGAAGATTATAGAAAACTTTATATTGCCATAGAGAAAGACGGCGAATATGATAGAGACGAGATAATTGAAAAATTAGTATCTATACAATACGAACGAGTTAAAGATGTACTTGAGAGGGCAAGGTTTAAAGTAATGGGAGATACTTTAGAGATAATGAGTGCCTATTCTGATGAGGTTATAAGAGTAGAGTTTTTTGGGGATACTGTTGAACGCATCATAAAAATTAACCCCATCACAAGACAAAAAATTGCAGAGCAAGATAGAGTTGTAATATATCCTGCAAAGCACTTCGTTACAGGAAGTGACAAATTAACAGCAGGAATAAAGTTAATAGAAGAAGAACTTGAAGAGCAGTATAATAAATTTAAATCCGAAGGCAAATTAGTAGAAGCTGAAAGAATATACGGAAGAACAAAATATGATTTAGAAATGCTTAGAGAAGTAGGCTACTGTGCTGGCATAGAAAACTATTCCCGCCCATTATCAGGACGTAAAGAGGGAGACAGGCCTGCTTGTTTGATAGACTATTTTCCAAAAGATTTTTTAACTATAATAGATGAGTCGCATGTGAGTGTGCCTCAGATTAGAGGAATGTTTTTTGGAGACAGAAGCAGAAAAGAGACTTTGGTAAAATATGGCTTTAGACTTCCTTCTGCATTAGATAACCGTCCATTATTTTTTGAAGAGTTTGAAAGTCTCACTAATGATACAATATATATTAGTGCGACCCCTGCAGAATATGAACTTAAAAAAAGCAGTCAAGTTGTAGAGCAGATTATTCGACCTACAGGACTTCTTGACCCTATAATTGAAGTATACCCTATAAACGGTCAAATAGATAGGATTCTTGAAGAGATTAAAAAAACAATATCCAACAACGAAAGAATATTTATAACGACACTCACTAAAAAAATGGCAGAAGACCTCACAAAATATTTAAATGAAAATGGTGTTAGAACTCGTTATTTGCATTCAGACATTCAAACAGTAGAGCGTGTAGAGATAATAAGAGATTTAAGGCTTGGGGCTTTTGATGTGCTTGTGGGTATTAACCTTTTGAGAGAGGGGCTTGATGTGCCCGAAGTATCACTCATACTAATACTTGATGCCGACAAAACAGGTTTTTTAAGAAATACAACTACTCTAATACAGACTATAGGACGTGCTGCAAGAAATGCTAACGGCAGAGTGATAATGTTTGCTGATACTATAAGCGATGCTATGAAAGTAGCCATTGATGAAACAGAAAGAAGAAGAAAAATACAAATGGACTACAATAAAGAGCATAACATCACTCCAAAAACAATAATCAAAAAAATACAAGATATAATTGAAAGAGAAGAAAAAGTTGAAACTTCTTATGAGCTTCATTTTGACTTTAGACGCTTCAATGAAAGAGTAAAAATTGACCCTGAGCAAAAAAGCGATGATTATATAAAAGAGCTTGAAAAAGAGATGAAAAAAGCTTCAGACAGTTTAGAGTTTGAAAAGGCTATTGAGATAAGAGAAAAAATAAATCAGCTTAAACAATTAAAGCCAGCAAAAAAATCTGTGCATAAAAATATAACTTCAAAAAGAGCTAAACGTTAAACCTTACTTTTTAAAAGCATACTTGTGAAAATAAATGCAAGAAGGTAGTATACCCAAAGCCCAGCCAACAGGATTTGCAAACCATACGCCAACATATCCCAATGGTATAGACAAAAATACTGAACCTCCAACCTTTATAAGAAGCTCAGCTATTCCAGAAATTAAAGGTATAAGTGCTTTTCCTATTGCTCTTATAGAGTTGTTGTATAATAGTATTATAGCTAAAAATGGATAAAACATTGATGATATTCTTAAATAACCTTTGCATATCTCTACTATTATTTCTATATATTCATCATTGCTTGAAATAAATAGCCTTATCAAATTATCTCCAAATATAAATATCACCAAAGTTGCAAATAAACTTAAAGATAATGATAATATTATTATGCTTCTAAAACCTTCTTTTATTCTGTCGAACTTTTGTGCACCGAAATTTTGTGCTACATAAACAGCAAAAGCCTCAGACACCACAAAATATGCCATAGAAGCAAATTGATTTATTCTGTTTCCTGTGGTGTATGATGCTACAACATTAGTACCAAATGTATTAACAACTCTGCTTATAATCATCTCACCTATAGACAAAAATATTGCCTGCACACTCATAGAAACGCCTATTTTTATTATCATAAATAGATTATCAAAATTAAAAACAATATCCTCTTTATGGAGTTTTAATATAGGGAATTTCTTAACAATATATAATACACTTAAAAAAGCAGATATTGTTTGCGATATTACAGTAGCAATGGCAACACCCAATACATTCATTTTGAGTAAAGCAACAAAAATTAAATCTAATATGATGTTTAAAACAGTTGTAAGTATCAAAAAATATAAAGGAGTTTTGCTGTCTCCCAAAGCTCTTAATATACTAGAAGCTCCATTATATATAAGCTGACCAAATGATAAACCCACACATATTTGTAAGTATAATACAGAATTATCTATTATATCCGTTGGTGTTTTTAATAATATCATAAGAGGTCTTGATAAAAATATTCCAAGTACAAAAAGAATAAATGAGCTAAATAATGTTAAATATATTGAATTAAGAAAAGTGGTTTTAAGCATACTTTCATTTTTTGCCCCAAAGAACTGCCCCATTACTATAGAAAAAGCATTAGTAAACCCTATAGCAAAAGATAAAAAGAAAAACATAGTAGAAGTTGTCGCCCCAATAGAAGCTAATGCCCTTGAACCTACAAACTTACCTATTATGATGGTATCTGCAACTCCATAGAATTGCTGAAATATTCCTCCTATAAGCATCGGTATAGAAAAATATATTATAGTCTTAAACGGACTTCCTACAGTCATATCTTTTGTCATAATAAAAACCTACAAAAAATTATGCATATATGTTATATATATTTTAGAAAAAACACAAATACATAGTAAAAAATTTTAAGTTTATGAAAATATTTTTTTATTTTAAATACTTGCAGGGCTTCGCCCCACACCCCAGTTCTTTTGCGACTGAAAGGAGTCCTTCAGGGCGACCGAAGGGAGTGCCCGCGGTGCCGCCGCAAAGAACCAAAAAGGCTGCATTTTTTTAGCTTAAATTTATGTTTTACGCTACATTAAAATATATAATATTTAATATACAACAATATTTTATATCATAATAAAAAACAATAATTCATATTCATTAAAATAGCCTTATATAAAAATATATAAAGCTATTTTTTACATCTCTAATATTATTAAATAACAGAATAAGATTTCTCTAATTTCTCTGAATTACATAAATCCCTCTTATAAAAATTATAAGCTATTAAGCATAAAATTATCTGCACTATAGATGATATTGGCGTAGCAAGCCCTATATAAAAAAGAGAAGCATTATCAATATGGCTCATCAAATATACAACAGGTATCCTCACAAAGAAAGCCCCCACTATTCCCTGTATCATCACAAATAATGTCTTTCCACATCCATTAAAATATCCTACAAAGCAAAACAATATAGCAGTAAGTAAACAATCTATAGCATAAGCTTTTAAATAACTATAAGATGCCAATATAACCAATCTTTCATTAGAAAATATATTAGAAAGTAAACTTCCAAAAACTAAAGTAATTATGCTAGTACACATTCCAGCAATTAAAGCAGTTCTAATACCATAAACCAAAGCCTTTTGAGAGCGTTCATATAAACCTGCTCCATTATTTTGAGCAACAAATGCAGATATTGATTGCATATAGGCAGAAGCAACAAGCATTAAAAATACACACACCTTCTCAGCAACTCCCACAGCGGCAGATTCCATCACCCCCATTCCATTAACTATTACCTGTATAAATAAAAATGAAAACTGCACAAGCATCTCCTGCAAAGCTATAGGAGAGCCTATAATAAGTATTTTCTTTACGCACTCTTTTTCTAATCTAATATATTTCTTAGAAAAATTAAAAGGAAGTTTCTTTTTACTTATAAAATAAAGAGAAAATATAACACTAATAGCCTGAGAGCTAACCGTAGCAATAGCAGCACCAGAAGCACCCATATTAAAAATAGCAACCAATATAATATCTCCTACTATATTAATAAAACAAGCAATAGCAACTGTAATTAAAGGAGTCTTTGAATCTCCAATTCCTCTAAATATAGCCCCTATGCAATTGTATGCCACAATAAATATAGTACCAATTGCGCATATTTTTATATAATTGCTTGTTTGATTAAATGCCTCTTTTGGAGCATGCATATATCTTGCAATCAAATCGCTAAAAGGCACAATAATTAAAGTAATAATAATAGCAATAATAGCAAAAATAATAATGCCGCTTCCAATACCCTTTCCAGCTTTCTCTTTTTTGTTAGCACCTATAGCATCTCCCACAAATACTGTAATTCCCATAGTAAGACCTGTTATTATCATAGTTATCATATTAAACAGCTGACTTCCAGATGCCACACCAGATTGCTCATTAGTGCCTGCAAACTTCCCTACTATAATTAAGTCCGCTGCCCCATACATAGCTTGCAAAAATAACGCTATAAGTACAGGAAAAGCAAATAATATTAATGATTTTAATATTTTTCCTTGTGTTAAAGTTTGTTCTTTCATTTTTACAGCTCCTAAGTGTTTATTAAATAATTGTTTTTAAGTTTGCCAAACAATAAAAAAATCAAAAAAAAAGCTGGATAAGAAAACGGGAATTTCACCCGCCATCTTATCCAGCTAATAACTTCAAATGTTATTTCACCCTCCGATGAACGCTGTTTATAATAGCATATAAATAATAAAAAGTCAAATTTAGGACTAATTTTTTAAATAATAAATTATATAAAAACAGAAATATATAAAGATATCTATTGAAATCTATATAATAAAAAAACCCTGCACACATTAAAAATGCATACAGGGTTATAATTATCAAAAAATATTAAATTAGAATCTCAAAGTAATACCTATACGAGGAAGTATTAAAGCTCTTATATTAGCAAATATTTTATAGCCTGAAAAAGAAGAGAATTGAGGAACATCAAATATAGGAGAAGCCCAAGGAGCAACATAATAACCCAAATCAAATAAAGAAATATCTATACCAACCTGCACAGGCCAATTAGCACCAGTTTTAGGGAATAATTGTATTCTCCAACCTAATTCAAGAGATAAATAAAGACCGCCATGAGAATATAAACTAGTAATACCATTAGCCTCTATGTTTGGACCATAACCATTAGCCCTTAAAGCAGTACCACCAATTCTTGGAGATAAGAAAAAGCCAAAAGGAGCATTCTTCCAAAAGAAAAACTTAACATTTAAAGACCAAGGAATAGTGCTGAAAGTTATTTTATCTTGTCCAGCTTTAATCTCTCCAACAGAAAAACCAATATCAAGACCAACTGTCATAAAATTAACAGGTGCAAAATCATAACTAAAACCTAAACCAAAAGCATAATGTTTTGACCTTAAATCAGTTCCAGTAGTATCTCCTCCTCCAGATGTAACCATCTGATCTATATTTATAAACTTAACACCAATATCAAAAAGTCCAGCATATAATGTAGGACCAAAGTTAATACCAAATAAACTCCTGCCATGCATATAATCTAAAAATGCATTACCTGTTTTCTCACCAATATTTTGTGCAAACAAACCTGTGCTTAATGATACAATCATCATTAAAGCTATAAGTAACTTTTTCATAAAATAACTCCAAAAAGTATTTTTGATAATGTTAACATAAGTAAACAAAAAGTCAATTAATTTTACAATAAATTCTCCATTATTTGTAATATTTATATATAAATTTTAATTTTTATTAAAAAGTTTTATATGTATAAAAAAATTGCAAATAAAAAACATAATATATTCCATAATATTTTATTTTTCTTAATTTCACAAAAATCATATTGATAAAAATAATTCTTTATTTACAATTATTATTATATATAGGTTTTACTTATATATAATATATAAAAAATGGAGGTGATTTTATGGACGTTTCTGCCTACAATTCTTATTCTACAGCTGCATTAAAACAAGATGTTTCTTTGAGCATGATAAGAAAATCTACAGATATGCAAGCTCAAGCTATAGACAAAATCATGTCTAGTGCAATTCAGCCTCAAGCTATATCAGAGCCTATGAGACCTGGTGTTGGTGAAAGATTGAATGTATATGCATAAAATCAAAAAAATAAGGGCTGCTATTGTTATAGTAACCCTTTATATTTTTAAATATTTACCGCATAAGAGAGTACTCCATTAACTATTTCCTCTCTCACCTTTCCGCTTTCAACTAACTTTTTTAGTAATTCGCTTACCCTTTTTTCATCTTCATTAAAACTAATAGCTATCATATGAACAGTATCAGGCTGCCTCATTAAAAAATTCACTATATCTTCTTCAGTAATTTTTTTAGTGTTTCCTTTTGCCTTATCTGACACACTAGGAACATCTATTTCAATACTGCAATTTGCTTCAAAATATTTTTTAGTATTCTCCATCTCTTCATCGCTTAATGCCTTAGCTTTTTCATTAGCCGTTCTTCTTGTAGCTGTAACAAGCTGAACTTTATCAGGTTTTATTTTGTTTACTATTTTTATTATATCATCAAGCTCTTCTTCACTGTCATTAATTCCTTTAAGTAAAAATACCTCAAGCCAATACTCCCCCTCAAAAACTCTTCTAAACTCTATAAGCCCATTAACCATTTTATCAAAATCAATTTCCTTATTAGGCTGGTCTATTAACCTAAAAGTGTCAATATTACCAGCATCAAGAGAAGGTATAATTAAATCAGCCATAAGCAAATTAGAACGCATTTCTTGTTTATATAAAAGTGAACCATTTGTTATAATGCATACAGGAATATCAGTTATCTGTTTGATTTCATAAATTAACTTTTTTAAATCTTTATATAGTGTAGGCTCTCCAGAACCAGCAAATGTTATATAGTCAATGTTTTTATTATTAAGCAAAGCCTCTTTTAATTCGTATATTATTTCATCAACAGAATAATAATTAGCAAGATTAGTCTTTGTATTTTCCTCAGAACCTAACTGACAATATATACAATTATAAGAGCAGGTTTTATGAGGTATAACATCTATCCCTAAAGAATTACCAAGTCTTTTTGAAACCACTGGTCCGAATACTCTTTTTGTTTTTAATTTTGATTTATTTTGATTAAGAAGCAAAGGCTCTTTAGTTTCTTTTTTGGTATTGTCGTATCTTTCTTCATTTGCCTTATAGAATGCATTTGTTACTTTATCAAGAAGTTCTCCATCTAAACTAAATACTGACAAAGCGAATATTTCTGGCTCTTCATAATGAGTCTCTTTATTGTTTTTATATTCTTTTTTTATAATCTTTTCTATAGCTTTTACTTTTTCTTTTATTTCATCTTCTTCAAGCATATCAGTTTTATTTAATACTATTATAGACTTTTTCTTTATCAATTCTTTACTATACTGTTTTAATTCATTTCTAAGTTTTTTATAAGTATCAACAACATCTTCATCGGTTAAATCTATAACAAAGCATAAAGCTCCAGTTCTTTCAATATGTCTTAAAAAAGTAAGTCCAAGCCCTGCCCCTTCACTAGCTCCTTCTATGATACCTGGAATATCAGCTATAACGAAACTTCTCTCATAGTCTAAATAACATACACCCAAATTCGGAGTAAGTGTCGTAAAAGGATATGATGCTATTTTTGGATTAGCACGAGTGAGTCTTGCAAGTAAGCTTGATTTGCCAGCATTGGGCATGCCAACAAGACCAATATCGGCTATAAGTTTAACTTCTAATCTTATATTAAGCTTTTCACCGTCTAAACCATGCTGAGCATAGTCTGGTGCTTGATTGGTAGCAGTAGCATAAAACTTATTGCCTTTGCCTCCTTTACCGCCTCTTGCAACAGTAAAGCTTTGTCCATCTTCAAGTAAATCAGCTAATATATTATTTGTATCATCATCATAAATAACTGTGCCTATAGGAACTCTTATAACAACATCATCGCCCTTTTTTCCATCGCTAAGTCTTGCTCTTCCTGGCTCTCCGTCTCTTGCCCTAAATCTTTTTCTGCTTTTTATCTTTCCAAAACTGTTTATCCTCGCATCAACTCTTACTATAACATCTCCGCCTTCTCCTCCGTTTCCGCCGTCAGGCCCTCCCATGGGGACATGTGCCTCACGTCTGAAGCTTACACATCCTGCTCCTCCATGCCCTGCCTCTATTTCAAAATTTACTACATCTATAAATTGTTCCATTTTTATATTACCTATCTTTTTATACTATATTTTGATAAGAAATTATTATATTATAAAATAACTTTTTATCAATCTAAAAAAAGATACATTATTACAAGTATTGATTTTTTTATTATTATGTATATAATACACTATACATATATATGGTATATTAAATGAACAATACATTATCATTAATTATATTATTAATAGCTATTTTTATAATAATAACTTTTGTAAAGAAAATAATATTTATCATCATAAGCAAAGGTAAATATAAAAACATAAAACTTGACGAAGCTATAGAGTTGTATAAAAATAATAAAAATGTTGGACTAATAGATGTGAGAAGCTATCAGGAAGTACAATATAGCGGATACATAAAAAATAGTATAAACATAGCTTTAGATGACAGCGATTTTAATAATAAAATGTCTAAATTAGATAAAGATAGAGAATATATAGTTTACTGTGCAAGCGGTTCAAGGTCTTCTATGGCTTGCATGCGTATGTATAAATTGGGTTTTACAAAAATATATAATCTCACATATTCAGGATATTTAGCTCTAAATAATGCTTTAAAAAAATAGTTTTCAGTTCTTTTTTATAGTCCTTAAATTGACAATTATTTTATTTTATGTATATTAATTTTATGGAGCGAGCATGAGAAAGATATATATTTTTTTATTTTTAATTTTTGGTTTATCAGTTTATGGTCAGAACTTTAATTTACTCAATAAAAATACAGAAGCTATAATTAGTTTTAGCCTATCAACTAATGACAATAAAATTACAGTGAAAGCAAGTATTCCAGATGGTTATTACGCATATTTAGAATCAAGCATAGCAAATAAAATATTATTTTTTGCAGATAATAAAGAAATAAATACAACATACCCAAAAGGTGAAAAATATCATGATGATATTATAATAAAAGGCGAACAAGAGTTTATATTAAAAGATATTGATATAAATAAAATTAACTTTATAAAATCAACTTATCAATTATGCTCAGCAAAAGATAATATATGTTTACAACCTCAAAGTAAAGTAATATACGGTGAAGAAATTGATATACCTGATAATGCAAATATTATAACAGATGAAAAACCAGAGAATGCAAGCTCTATAGAAAACTATATAAAAGGAAACAATAATATATTTATAACATTAATTTTAATATTTGCGGCAGGACTTGCATCTGTGCTTTTGCCTTGCACATATCCTTTGCTTTCTATAACAGTGTCTATTTTAGGAACAACAACAGACGAAAAGAACAATAAAAAATCAAGCGTATTAGCCTCACTTTTATTTGCCTTAGGTGTAATAACAACATACACTCTTTTGGGTGCTATAGTTTCTGTGGCTGGATTTGCTTTTCATAAAACTATACTCTTTGGAAGTATTGGATATAACCCTATAGTGTTAACAATATTAGTACTACTATTTTTATACTTTACTTTTTCAATGGCAGGATTTTATGAAATTAAAGCTCCTTCATTTTTACAGTCTGCAAAAACAAATGCATACAGTAAAAAAAATCAATCAATATTCCATAAATATATAATGGGACTTCTTGCAGGAATAGTTGCCACTCCTTGTGCTGCTCCTATAATAGCGGTTATATTGGAAATAGGTTTTCTTAATCCTGTATTCGCTACTCTATACATGGCTGTTTATGCTTTGGGTTTCGCTTCTGTATTATTCATTCTTGGTACATTCGCTTCAATACTTACAAAAATGCCTAAGGCTGGAACTTGGATGGTATATGTTAAATATATTTTCACTTTCCTAATGATGATAATAAGTTTCTATTATGCTAATATACTTTTCGGTGTAATTGGATTCAATAAAATAAGCTATATACTTGCTTCAGCTGCGATATTAGTATTTGCAGTATTAGTTTACATAATAAAAAATAAATCTGCTATGTTAAGTGCATTAGAAATAAAAATATTCATTTCTGTAGTAATTATATCAATAGCATTAGGCTCTGTTTATGGATTTATAAAACAAAAAAGCGAAGTATCAAATATGATATCATACACTGATGCATTAGAAGTTTCAAAACAAAACAACAAACCTATACTAATAGATTTTTCTGCTGTTTGGTGTGCTAATTGCTATGAGCTTAAAGAGAAAGTATTCGTAAATGAAGAACTAAAAAAATTCATAGATGATAATTTAATTTTCACTGAAGTTGATGTTGATAAATATAAAAATATTTCTGATGAATATAATGTTAAGTGGCTTCCTTGGATAATAGTTATTGACAACGACAAAAACATATTATACACCAAGAATTCATTTTCAAGTTTTGATGATGATATGGCTTTAAGTATAAAAGAAGACTTGGAGAAAATAATTAATAAATAATTTTCTATAATAATTGTATTTATATAAAACTAAATTATTATAGAAAACTTATTATATATAAGTGTACACGGTATAAGGTCAGAAAAGTTGAATAAAAAACTTATATGATAAAATATAATTATTTAGCTATATACTAATTTTTTAAGAAATAGGCGCATTCGATACATAAACATTAATTCTATATTTATTTTTCACAGTCTCTGAATTATATATATTAGTCGCTTTCGCTAACCTATCATTATATTTCTCAACCAAAAAATCAGCATCCTTAACCTTTGGAGCGAGTATTACCTCTTTTAATGCTTTGTTGTCAAATAAATATAAATAGTTTTTGTAGGAACGTTTCATATTATCATCTATATGTAAAGGATTACTTCCATATTCAAGCAGCTGTATAATACGCATTTCTTGTTCTTCTACAAATGAAGAATCTTTTATTAAATACTGTATATTCATAAGAAGCTGACAAGAATATTCTAACTCTTCACTATTAAAAGTCTTTATAATATCAAATATATTATTAAAAATATAACCTATTTTATTTTTTAACTTATCATAAAAATCATTTCCATCATTCCAGAGAGTATAATAATTTTTATTTAAATCTATTATAAGTGAATTATAATCAGATTCACAAGGATTAAATATTATTTCATTTTTTCTATAGTTATAATAAAGCACATAATATAAAGGCAAAGTATTCTCTTCATAAGACTCTATATAAGAATTGTTGTCTTTATTATAAGAAAAAGAAAAAAGTATACTAGAGTTTATATTATTAAATGAAGTATCAAAGAAAGATTTATTAAAAACTAAACAGCAGCCTGTTCCTTCTTTATTATCATTTTTTCCATATAGCCTATACATAGTAAGAGAATCTTTACATCTGCTAAAAGAAGTTTGCAGTGCTATAAAATTATTAACTTTAGAATGTTTTACATTTAAACTATTATCTCTAAGAAGCTGCATTAAAACTTTACCCTCTTTAGGGTCATTAGCATTTTTTACACTTGTCATTCTAAACTTATTTTTCTTAAGATAAGTATTATAGCTTTTCAAATTGGCTTCTTCTGTTTTATCATATCTTCTATCAAATGCCATCTCATCAAATACTTCTATGCTAGTATAATGCGATATCTCTTCTATATTGTCATAATCTTTTACTGATATTAAATATAAAAGTATATATTGTAGTATCCACAACCTTTTTAATTTATTTTTATCAATAATATCTCTTGTAACAAAATAAAAATATTCTTCCTTTTCTTTTACCCAAAAACTCTCTTGATTTAAAATTATATTTATTAGTTTATCTATATCTATAAAATATATAAACTTTGATATAATATTAAAAATATTAACTGATTTATATTCATCTACACTTATTAAAATATCTAAAGCTTTCTCATATTCTTTTAAACATATTAAAGAGTTAGCCTTAGAAAAATAAACTCTCTCAGAAATAGAATTATCATCAATATAATTATACTCAATCATATCGCTGTCATCTATATCTGATTTTTTAGTGTTTTTTATCTCTTTTGATTTTAAAATCTCTATAGCCTTATCAAAATATTCTATAGCCTCTTTATATTTATTTATTCTATTTAAATAATTTCCCTTATTTAAATAAACTATCTCTAAATATTGATTGCTCTCTATTGCCTTATCATACATTTTTAAAGCATTATCTATCTCTCCAAGCTTCTCCAGCATAATAGCTACATTTAAATAAGCATATTCATAACCTAATTTTCCTGCTATATTAAAATAATCCAAAGCATCTTGATAACGTTCCAGTTTTGAATATATTATACCTATATTAAAATAAGATATTTCAGATTTATCATTTATCTCTATAGCCATATTAAAAGAAGACAAAGCATCATCATAGGCATTTAATTTGGCAAGTATTATCCCCTTATTAATAAAAGCTTTTTCATATAAAGGATTTACACTTATAGCCTTATCATAAAACTCTATAGACTTTTCGTATTGATTTAAATAATATAGAGTTAATGCTTTTTTGTAATAGACTCTTGCAAAATATATTTCTTTATAATTATTATCCAAATGTTCAGCGTAAGTATAAAAATATTCTATAATTTTATCGTATAATCTAAGAGCAGAAGCATATTTAGTTAAACCAAAATATAATCTCGCCTGAATAAACCAACTATCTATTTTATCTTTCACAGTCATAATATAAATCCTTTATTTTATATTAATACATTTTTTATTATTAGCAATAAATAATTTATAATAAAAAAATAAAATTTGACAAAAAGTTATGTTATTATATAATAGATATTAATTTTATTAGCTCGGGTGGTGGAATAGGTAGACACAACAGCTTGAGGTGCTGTCGGGTAACACCGTGCTGGTTCAAGTCCAGTCTCGAGCAATTTTTTATAAATATTTACTTGCTTCTTTTATGCTCAAATTAGACATATTATCTTTATGCTTATTAATAAAATTTAAAACCCATTTAGTATTGGTTTTGCTATAATCTCTAAGTGCCCAGCCTATAGCCTTGTTTATAAAAAACTCTTCTTGATTTAGATTATTAATTATTATATTTTCAAGTAAATTAGTATTTGTATTATTTTTTCTTATAAGCTGATGACATATAGCAATTCTTCTAAGCCAAAAATTATCATCTAAAGACCATTCTAATAATATTGAATTGATACTCTCATCTCTCAAAGCAATGTCGCCAATTATTCTATGAAAGCCGTCAACACTGTCCCACCATGATTTTGTTAATATATATTCTTTTAATTTTTCAATATGAGTTTTATTTAAATATTTTTTCTTTAAACTTAAATAATCAATAGCACAATATTGAAACTCTCTATATTTACTCTTAAAACATTTATCTGTAAAACAAAAATCAATATTCTCTGTTTTTCTGTATTCTTTAAAAATGTTATTTTCTATATTTTTTCTGCTTTTAGAATCCACACCAAGAAACTCAAATTTATTTTTCATGTATGCAGACATCTCTTTAGATTTTTGATTGTTTTGTAATTTTGTTAATTGTTCAAATATATCATCTAACATAATTAAATATATTTACTCAAAATCTTTTAAATGCCCTTTTGACACTTTTTTAAATGCTCTTAAATAATATTTTATATCGTCCAAATCTCTAATTGAAAATACTTTATGCATTAAAAACTGAGGAGTAAAACTCAAATTATAAAGCTTCTGTATCCAGCATTTTATTTTCTCTTCGCCGACATCGGTTTTCATTATAGCCTTACGCATATCATAATCTTCCCAATTTTCTGTGGTAAGCCAATTTTCTCTTTTACACTGATTAAATAATTCTGTACCAGGATATGGAATTATAATTGTAGCCTGCATTGTTTTAGCATAACCTTTTAGAAGAAGTTTTTTAGTAAGCTCATAAGTTTTCTCAATATCTTCTTCAGTTTCCCAAGGATATCCAAGCATTACTGTGATATGAGGAGATAACCCTGCATCAGATGCCGCTTTACAAGAAGGAAGTATCTCTTCTACTTTATTGCCTTTTACAAGTCTGTCTAAAGTGTTTTGACTTGCTGATTCTAAACCAAATAACAAGAATCTAAAACCTGCCTTTTTCATAAGTCTGTATTCTTCTTCATTGCAAGCCCCAAAACGCATGTTACAATCAATATTCACTTTTTTGTTAAGCTTTTTGTCTATCATGAGATTACAAAAATCATTAAGCCATTTCTTTACAGGAAAGCAGCCAGTATCATCCATTATCTCTCTTATATTGTATTTGTTGTAAAGAAAGTCCACTTCATTAACTACGTTCTCTGCAGTCCTCGCACGGAAGTTTGTATATATACCCGTCCAAGAGCAGAAAGTACATCTATGATGCCAGCAGTCACGCCCAGCCATTATATAAGTGCCTGGAATGCGTTTAAAATTTCCATTGTCATAAGCATACCTTTTCCACTCTGTTAAATCTCTGTCTATAAACGGCAGAGTTTTTAAATCATGTCTTAATTCAAAAAAGCCTGTATTTTTTATATTGTTATTTTCTCTATAGTATATGCCTTTTTCTAATTGTGTTTTTCCGTTTAAATATTCTATTAAGTTTAAAAGCAAAAAGTCATAATCGCCCCCTGTAAGCAAATAATCAACCTTACAGTTATTCATTGTTTCATTAGGCATAGCAGTAACATGGTCGCCTGCAATAACTACTATCATATTTTTGTATTTCGCTTTCAAATCATCAACTATTTTCCAAGCCTTATATATAACAGGAGTCTTCACTTCAAAAAATAACAAATCAGGTGTATTAGAATCCAAATACTCATACCATTCTTTAGTAGTCATATTCCTTGCAATAGCGTCAATAAAATCCACTTTATAGCCTGCATTTTTTATCATAGTTGCAGCAGTGGCAGGCACAACAGGATAAATATATGTAGGACTCTTGAACCATTGAAATTGTCTATTTTGTGAAAGTAATGCCACTCCCCTATCGCTTTCAAATGGAGGATAGCCTATATATATTCTGTTTATTTTATTCATATATTAAACCTTTTAAGAATTTTAAACTATATTAACATAATTATAAATTATTACTTTATTAAAAGCAAATTGTAAACTATTTCAATTAATCTTTTTGCTGCGGGAAAAAAGAACAATAATTTTTTATATTTTTTATTTGCGGGGACTAGCCCCCCTGCGAAGCGTGCCCTTAGGGTACACACCCCCACTTCTTTTGCGACCGTAGGAAGTGCCTGTGGCGTGACCCAAAGAAGCAAAAGGACTGCATTTTTTTACTCAAATTTAGGTTTTAGGCTATATCCTAACATATAAAGTAAAAACACTTGCACTTTCGCGAAGCGTGCCCGTATTTTAATTATTTGCATGGCTTTACACCGCAAACAATAAATTTAAAAATCCCAAAATGACAAAACGTAAAATTCTTAGTATATTTAAGTTATTAAAATAAAGGTTCGGCATATAAAGCCATTTAATATTTAAACTCCACAGTATAATGAGTAACAGCATCATGAGGCATAATGTACTCTCTGTTACTTTTCATAAGCTCAATCATATCAGCCATAGCATCAAGCTCCATTCCTCTAAGTACATTTTTTACATATCCGCCTTGTCCAAAATTGACATTAGGATCCCAATAAGTTCCATCTCTCAATTCTTTTGCTGTTTTTTTCAAATAATTTATTACAATAGAATATTCTTGAATAGTATTATACATATTTTCTATTTGCCTATAGTCCACAAGCTGCACTGCCTTATTATTAATATTAAGCATAACTTTCTCGCCTCCGCTCTGCCATACCATTAATTTATCCGTATAATCTATAGGAGTTATTACTGTCCAATCTTCATCTTTATTCGGCTCTTTATCTTTAATTAAAAACTGATTAAGCCCAGCTGTTTTTATATGTTCTTCTGTAATAGTAAAATATTCCTGCCCTCTGTCATAAACTGCTTTTATCTCTTCATAAGGAGGCATAGGCACATAATAATATTTATTATTAATTTTATAAGTTGAATAAGGAGAGTTGTCTGATTTATAATATCTGCCGTCATTTAGTTTTATCCAATTAGGCTCTTCAGGTGTTTCTATCTTATTTGGTATATAAGGTAAATCTCCTCCTAATGAAGATATTTCATTTGCCTTGTCATAAGCTGAAGAATTAGGCTCTGTATTCCAATTTACGCCATCGGTAGTTGACCATATAGTATTATCATTGTCAAAAAATTCATAATGAATCCACCAAATATTATCCGAAGAGTCCCATTCATAATATCCTCTTCTACCTTTTGTAACATATATTTTATTTTTATCATAGCGAACAGTAAGATTATCTCTTTGTCCCCAAGGAGTATTTCTTTTTTCCCAATTATCACCTATAGAACTATCTTTATTTTTATGTACTCTATAATAAACATCCTTACTTACTGTAAATGGCCCTAAACTTATATTTCGGCATCCAGTTGGATTTTGCTCAAAAAAATCTTCTTCTAAACCTATTAAATATATATAATCTTTAAACTCAACAGTTCTATAACCACTAGCTCCAAATCTTCCTTGAAAGCTCGCATTAGGGTCTTCACTCACTGGAGGAAAAGTTTTATAAATATTACCACCATTCCCTTCAAATTGCCAATTTATTAAATCTGATGATGTTTTTATCATATTATCAAAAGTTATTTTTGTGCGAAATGTATGAGTTCTTTCTTCATTTTCACAGTTTCTAGTAACAAAAGAACTCGAAGAATATTTATAACTTCCATAAGAATAATATTCATACAAAACTCTATCTTCTTCTATTACATTCATTCTTAATAAATCATCATATCCTTTGCTGTTTTTATCATAAACTATTATATTTCCATTATCATCTATTTGAAGTATTATTTTTTCAGCTTTTTTATTTAATGTTTTGCTTTTAGGGTCATAATCATACATATAATAAGCTAATATATACCATTTGCCTTGATATTTAAACTTCCTTCTAAAGCTTCCAAATACTTCGCCGTTTTTGGCAGGCACTGGATTTACATCAATATGGCCGGGTATTGTGTCTTCCGGCAATCTAAAATCTGTTTCAGGCGGTATATAGGTTGGACCTAATATATTAATCTTTTCACAAGATACAATTAATACTATTACGATAATTAATAAAGCAGATATTAAGCATAGTTTTTTATTAAATTTCTTCTTCATAATAAAAATATAAACCGCAAATATATTCTTAACAATCTTAATAAAACAAATAAAACATACGGCTATTCTATATTACAAATATAATTTTTCAAGATAATTTTATAATTTTCTTTCAAAATTATGAGTTTCTGTGATGTTTTAGCACAAAAAAAGCTGCTATTATTAAATACACATTATTGCTTACTTTAAGAATTAAAAATATTATGATAGAATTATTTATAAAATTTCTATGTTTATAAAAAAGCATAAGGCCCACAAAAAAACCTTATGCTTTATATAAAAGATTATTTATTAAAAAATACCATTATGGCTTCACCTGTATAACAACTACCTTAAAAGATTCTATCGCCTTTAATGAATGTTTGGCATTAGCAGGTATTAAAATAGATTCTCCTTCAGACAACACATAAGCATCATTTTCTATAGTCATCTCAAACTTACCGTCTATAGTGATAACCAATACATCTCCTGTACTGCTATGAGTTGGTATAGCTTTATCTTTGTCTACAGAGAGTATTTTTATTGCTAAATTATCTCTGTCTACTAAAGTTAATGCAGAGTTAATCTCTACAGTGTCTTTTAATGATAATACTTTTTTATAATCTATATTATTAATAAAATTTGGCATCGCAATATCCTTTTAATTTTTTTGAATTATCCAATATTTATTTATAAAAGTCTATTGCCATAGCAACAAAGAATAAAAAAATTATCTTTTTCTTTTTAATGTAATAATAACTACTTCAGGATAAGCAAAGAGTCTAAAAGGAAGCAGCACTACCCCAACCCCAGATGTAACATATATTTTTGTATTATATGCATTCATTTTGCCGTATATGCTCATTAAAGGATATTCTCTATTTTTGTTTATAAACTCTATTAGTTTTATAGGCATAAAACTTATTTGAAATCCATGAGTATGCCCAGCAAGAAAAAAATCTATTAGCTTATTGTATCCGCCTTCTCTTGCAATTTTTAATGGGAAAAGAGGCTCATGAGACAACAGTATATGAAAATTATTTGTTTCAACTCCTTTGGTTGCACTATCAAAATCTACTTTATCTGTTAAAAAATCTCCAACACCGCCTATAGAAATATAATCTCCTGCTTCATTTGTGATAAACACTATATTATTATCTATAGTTTTAAATCCGTTTCTTATCAAACAATTAGATACATCAGTAGTACTCTCCCAATTATCATGATTGCCCATAACGGAATATTTTCCAAACTTGGCATTTAAATCTTTTATTCCTTCATCAAATTTTCGAACATTATTAGAATCATAATAATGAAACCATCTCGGAGCACTGTAAATATAATCCCCAGCAAATAATATTAAATCAGGATTATTTTTTCTTATAATATCAGACATTTTTTTTATATGAGAAGTTGGTATATAAAGCCCCGCATGCATATCTGCCGCAAATGCTACTTTTGTACCTTCAAAACTATAAGGTAAATCATCAAACTCTAATTCAATATATCTTACTCTTAAAGATCTTGAAAAATAAAACATATACAAACAAAGAAGTAATATTATAAATAGCAAAAATATTATAACTTTTTTCTTTTTTTTAAATATATTTTTTATCATATATCACTGCCTAATAAAGAAATTACAGTTAAAGCAAAAGACAAAATAAAAATTATTACTAAAAATATTATAAAATTAAATACTATATCATAAAGCAATAAAATTAATATTAATGATAAAATTATAGAAATAATAAATGATATAGCGTATCTTTTAATAGTGTCATTTTTATTAATATTGTTAATATTGCTTGCTTTACAAAAAACAGACAATAAAAAAGAATTAAACAAAGAAACAGATATAAGAAATAAACCCATAAATATAAAGCTAAATATTTTTATATTATTATTATCATCATATCCTTCTATATAAAGTTCATCTAAATTATTATCTTTTAATTTTTTATTTAGATATGAATATATATTATCATCTGACTGTATTATTATTTTTTCGTTGTATGGGGTTTTGTCGCCGCCTCTAAGATGCAAAAAATCATACATTGTTTTTAAATTGGCATATATATTATAATTATCTATATCATATATTCCAACAACCTTAAAATACATAGTGTCCAAAATACTGCGAGAGTTTTTTGCTATAAGAGAAACACTGTCTCCTACTTTAATATTTAAATATCTTGCTAAATGCTTACCAATAACAATTTCTTTATTTTCTCCTTCAAACATCTCTCCAGATAAAATGTTATACTTAATATTTAAATTATCATAAGCATACACTTTAGATTGAATGCTTCCTGTTCTAATAACAACACCCACCGGAAATGATATAACCCTCGAAACATCATTGTTAATAATATTTATATCTCCAATAGAACCATTCAATAAAAAAGTGTTATCAGAAGTATTTTTTTTAGCAATATTATAAACATTATTATTTGAAGATGTTCTTTTTTGGGCTGTTTCCAATAAATAATCATAAGAAACTACAAAAGCAAAAACATACACTATAATAAAACCAAATAGAATTAACAAATTAGAAAATTTTACACTTTCTAAAAACATCTTTTTTATTGAAAAGACTTTTAATTTTGCAGACAACACAGAAACAATATTTACTAACAATACTATTAAATATATTTTATCAAAATAAAAATTATTTTTTAATATATATTTCATAATTATAAAATAAGCTGCCAAAGAAAGTATAAATCCAATAATAGAAAATATTACACTATAAAACAAATTATTATTATTTACAAATATAAAACTAAAAAATACAATAAAGAAATAAGCTAAAATAAAATATAAATTATTATTGTTATTTGTTTTTTCATTTAAAGAATAATATCCAAAACCATCGCCAAACACTTGCTTAACTATATTCTCATCTACACTATTATTTCTTATATATACTTCACTAGCACAATCATTAAGTTTCACAAAATTATTTAAATTATCTATATCAACTAAAGCATAATTATATTTTAAAGCGTCTGATATAGTTAAAACCTCATATTCTTCAGCATTATAATGACCATCTTTAGTAATTAGTTTTAATATAACACTGTCCCCAATTTCTATATTTAAATTCTTTGAAGTTTTCTCACTTATTATAACACCGTTACTTTTTTTAGAAATATTAATATCAAAAATATTATTATTTTCTACGCCGTTTAATACAATCTCTTCTTCACCCAAATAAGAAATAATAAGTGCTTTATATTTTAAGACAGCGGACACCTCTCTCTCATCAAACACTTTTGAAAGATTATCCTTTTTTTCACTATAATTATCAATAAAATATTCAGGAGGAGCTTCATCTCTCACAGCCATATAATTAGTATTCATAATGCTTGTATAATTTGAATACGTTTTTTTATTACTAAGATTAAAATATAATATTAAAGAAGCAATAAATGAAATAAATACACAAAATATAACTTTCTTTTTCATAAATAAAACTCAATAAAAATGTATAAAAAATTATATACTATTAAGCATTTTTGTAAATACTTAATGATTATGGTTAGAATATATAAAAAAGCTATTGACATTATATAAACATAATATACAATAAAACGATTATTTTAAAAAGAGGTAAAACTATGGCTGAGATAAAAAATTATCATTTCTCTTCTGAGTCGGTAACAGAAGGCCATCCTGATAAGATTTGCGATGCTGTAAGCGATGCAGTCTTAGACGAATGTTTAAAACAAGATCCTAACTCTAGAGTTGCATGTGAAACTTTAGCAAAAACAGGAATGCTTATCATTGCCGGAGAAATCACTACAAAAGCTAGATTGGATTATCAAAAAATCGCTAGAGATACCGTAAGGCGAATAGGATATACAAGCAGCGATATGGGATTTGATGCTGATACTTGTGCTGTAATGGAAGCTATTGCAGAACAATCTCCAGATATAGATATGGGTGTTAGTGCTGGTAAAGGATTATTTAATTCTGAAAGCTCAAATGTTTCTGAAGGTGCAGGCGACCAAGGTATAATGTTTGGTTATGCTATAAACGAAACTGAAACTTTTATGCCTTTAAGCATACATTTAGCTCATAGATTGGCAGAACGTTTAACAAAGGTTAGAAAGGATAAAATTGTTGACTATTTAAGACCAGATGGAAAAAGTCAGGTTACAATAGAATACAAGGACGGTAAAGCTGCTAGAATAGATGCTGTTGTTATTTCTACTCAGCATGCTGCAGGAGTTGAGCATAAACAAATAGAAGAAGACATAAAAAAACATGTAATCAATGAAATATGTCCTAAAAACATGCTTGATGAAAATACAAAATATTATATTAACCCAACAGGTTCATTTGTAGTAGGCGGGCCTATGGGTGACTGCGGATTAACAGGAAGAAAAATTATAGTAGATAGTTACGGCGGACATGGTGCTCATGGAGGCGGTGCTTTCTCTGGTAAAGACCCTACAAAAGTAGATAGAAGTGCTTGTTATATGGCTCGTTATGTTGCTAAAAATATTGTTGCTTCTGGAATTGCTGATAGAGCTTTAGTTCAATTTGCTTATGCTATTGGTGTTCCTGAGCCTCTATCTGTATATGTTAATACTTTTGGTACATGCAAAGTTCATGATGAAGTATTAGCTGCTATTATTTCTAAACAAATTGATTTAACTCCAGCAGGCATAATCAAAACATTAGATTTAAGAAGACCAATATACGAGAAAACTACTGCTTATGGACATTTCGGAAGAGAGCTTCCAGAATTCACTTGGGAAAAAACAGATATTAAACATCTATTTGCTAATCCAACAAAATAATTTTTAATTTAATAAATTTTAATCAAGGCTTGTTAATATTTATATGTGTTAGCAAGCCTTTTATTTATAATAGTGTCACTTTTATTAATATATAGTTTATTTTGAATTAGTCATTACTGAAGTATATCCTATTTACCTTTCTTTAGATTTTTTATGTCACGTATTTTCTATCTCTATGGTATTATATATATTTCCACTCTATTGATAAATACATTTTTTATTGTTTTTATATTCTGTCAAAAATATAGCACTATTGAAGCGTTTAATTCTAACATATTAAATTTCATTAAAATTATCTTCATCACTTGATGCCTCAATATATATATGCAAATTATATTTATCATTTTGTAAAATAAATCTATAATTTTTTATCTGTTATAAAGTTTAATATATACAAACTTAAAAACTTACTTCTTCTAATAAAAAATAAATGATTTAAATATACTATTACAAATGATAAAGTATTAGCAATTTGGTTATTTATATTTATTATTCCAGCATTCTATTTCATTCTTTTTAACATATTCAATTATTTCTTTAAGTTAATAGTAGATAAAAATTATTTTCATAATCCTGAAATATATAAGGCAATTTTTTCTAAATACCATATTTCCTTATTTTTTTCTGAAGTTTTTTATAATTGTTATATATAAAATATTTTTAACATTTATTATAGAGTTTTATATATAAAAAAATCATAAAAAATTTAGAGATGATAAAAAAACTACAAATTGTCTTAAATGTATAAAAACGTTTGCTCATTACATACTAATCTTTAGTTTATTTTTTAACTATATAGTTAAAATAAACAGAAATTCTTTAATAAATATCTGTTTTGAAAAATATATATTAAATTAAATAATAAAACCAATTTATTATTGTTATAATTCACTTGATATTTTTTTATATTAAATGTAATATTCTTATATAAGAAGTATTTTTTTATGAACACATTAAAAAATATTAAATACTATTTTGAAGGAGTTATTTATATGGCTGTAAAATCTCTTGAAGAAGTTTTATTTTCTATTTTTCAAGGGGAATCTAATGCTGCTAATAAATATTCTCAATTTTCTAAGGCATCTAAAAATCCGGCTGTTCAAAAAGTATTTTCCACTACAGCATTAGCAGAAAGAATACATGCTGAAAAAATGAGAAAGTTAGCATTAAGAAATTCCTTAGATATGGCTAAGTTTGTTCCTCAGTTACTTAATGTTGAAATTGAAAATGATAAAAGTAATTTAGAGGTAGCTATTAAGGGAGAGGTATATGAGTCTACCATTTTATACCCTCAATTGGCAGAGGTCATGCTTGAGCAACAAAATAAATTAATAAGCTCTACTGTTACTTCGCTTGGTAAAGTGGAAGTAGAACATGCTAAATTATTTGAATTAATTAAAGATAAATTTCTAAATACAAATGCTGATATTTCTCTATATTTATGTCCTAACTGTGGAAATATTTATCTTGATAAATTCCCAGAAACATGTGAGACTTGCGGAGGAGCATCTAAAATGTTTCAAAAATATTAATAGAGATTATATCTGGGGAGCTTTAGAAGGCTGAGAGTAAGTTTAAAACTTAGACCCTTATAACCTGTTGGATAATGCCAGTGTAGGGAAATAATTTTGTGTTAAAAAATACGAGATCAGTTTTCTTAAATTGGTCTCGTTTTTTTATAATTTTTTAGAGGTGTTATTATTATGTATGATTTACAACATGAAATATCTAATGCTATAAAAAATATGAAAGCTAAAAGTCCATTAGTACATAACATCACAAATTATGTTGTTATGCAAATTACTGCTAATGCGCTGCTTGCGGCGGGGGCTTCTCCTGTGATGACATTTGAAAAAGAAGAGTTTGAGGATATGCTTTCTATTGCTTCATCGCTTGTTGTTAATATTGGAACCTTGACAAAAACTTCTATTGAGGCTATGCATAGTGCATGCGAAATAGCCAATAAAAAAAATGTACCTTTTGTGCTTGACCCTGTGGGAGCGGGTGCTACAAAATTAAGGACTAAAACAGCTATTGATTTAATTAAAAATTATAATCCTAAAGTTGTGAGAGGAAATGCTTCCGAAATAATGGTGCTTGCAGGAGAGAGCATAAAAACTAAAGGGGTTGACAGCAGTGCTAATGTTAATATGGCATTAGAGTCAGGGAAATATTTGGCTAAAGAATATAATACAGTTGTGAGCATAAGCGGTGAAACTGATATTATCACAGACGGAGATAAAGTTTTATATGTAAGCGGAGGTTCCACTTTAATGCCTTTAAATACTGGTATGGGGTGCACATCTACTGCTATAACTGGAGCTATGCTTGCTGTTGCTGAGCCTTTAATTGCTGCTGCTTCTGCTATGTGTATAATGGCTTCTGCTGGTGAAAAAGCTTCAAAAAAAGCTGAAGGTCCTGGCAGTTTTGCAGTTGCTTTTATAGACGAGCTTTATAAACTTAATATTGATGACGCTTCAAAAAGAGTTAGTTTATAATTCTTACTTTTTTTACAAATAATATTAAATTTTATCAGAATAAAAAATGTTTGAAAATGATATTAATATAGTGTATTATATTAATATCATTTTTGTTTTTGGGGTGGATATGATAAAAAAAATAGCTATTATGTTTTTTATTTTGATATTAATAGTATCTTGTAAAAAAATAAATTTACTGCCCCCAACATATATACCGCCTCCAACAGCATTTCCAAATATAGGCGAAGAATTGCCAGACTATCCAACACCCTCACCAATACTCCCCCCTCCTGAAATAACAGAAAACATTACAATCGAAATAAAACCAGAAATAGTTCAAAATGGAACAGTATTTGGAGGATATGGAAGAAGATTCAAATATAAAAATGAATGGTATGTGTTAGCTACAAATGAATATGAATACAAACCTGAAACAAAAACTCTTAATCCTACAGGAAAAGGAGCTTTATTAAAAATAGGCAGTGATGGAAGTACAATAACAAAAATACATAGCCTCTCATTAAGTGATGATTTAGAAAAATTTGAATATTGGACAAATTTAAATTCACAAAAGTTGCTAATAGAAGAAAATAAACTCAGCATACCATCAAAATCTAAACAGAAAGTAGAATGTTTTGACACTTATCCCCGCAGATTAGAGGTTGGTAATTTTTATTATAATAATCTTTTTATATTTGGCTGTTATCGTCAATTATTTATCTATACTCAAAACAGAGAAACTTCTGATTTAATAAATTGGTTAGACTCTGCAAATGAAATAGAAAAAACAGTTTATGATATTCCACTCCCTGATGATTTTAATTTATCTATACAAGGTGTATATGGTATGGATACTTTAGAATTTTCTGCTTTATTTTATATAAAAGGTAAGTTATTTATTGTAGGACAAAAGTCTTTCGCAGATGACAATAGATATGGTTATAGAGATCCTCAAGCATCTATATATACTGATGATTCAAATGAATATTATGTAGTAGATATAACAAAAGATGTTTCTGATAATGATAATTGGGAAAAATATGAAATTCCTTTTCCTCAAAAAAGACAGCAGTTTAAAATATTGTATGATAAAAATAAATTAGATAAAATATACGTATACGGCGGAATATCAGTAGATTATGAATATAAATATGGAGATGGACATAATTTCAAAGCTTGGCTACCTAGTACTAATGCTTTTTATAGTGAAAAAGATGGAATATGGTCTACAGAAGATGGAATAAATTGGAAAGAAGAAAAAAATATAGATATAAGCAAACTCGATAATTACTATTATAATAATAATAAAAATAAAATTGATATAGTTGGAAATTATGACTTTGAAGATGGCACACCTTTAGAGCCTTCTTATACAGAATTAAACGGTAAATATTACAGAACCTTTAACAGCACTTATCCTATTCCCCCTATTAAAGAAATTAAAGAAACTGTTGATAGATTAGAAACTAATTTTACAGTTACAGAAGAGCATATTAGAAAATCTGGTTCTTATCAGCTGCAGGTGTCTTCAGTGCCTCCTGATAAAGCTCAGGAATCTGACTGGGTTAATATTGTACCAAATAATGAAATAACTTCTATTATAGGCTGGGAAAGCGGAGGAAGTGATTTGTTTACTTTCAACAACAAAATAGTTCGTTTAGCTGATTATGACAGAGAGTTTCAACTTGATGCTCAATATGAAACAGCTTTGAATCTTGCAGAAAAATATTATAATTTACTTTTAACATCACCCATATCAGAGTTTAAAAAATATGATTATTATTTTCTATATTATAAAGCTATGGCTGATATGTTAAAAATAATTAAAAATAATGGCAGCGCTTATTTCCGACCTGATGAGGCTGTTACGCATTACACTTTTGAGCTTTAGATTATGGATTCACTAATGAAAAGATTATTATTTGTATTTCTATTAGTTATTTTTAATTCGTTTAATTTATTTTCGCAGTTTTTTCCGCCTGTAATACCTGATATTAATTATGGAACTTTTATTAATGCTTATGTAAAATCAACTGGAAGATATAATAATATTCCTGAAGAAACTTTGAATATTTTAATTGAAAGCGAACAAATGAATAAACTTTTTGATGACGGTATAAAAACATTTACATTTGGAGAACTTATAACCATAGCTCAAAATCCAGAAAAAATTCTTGATACTACTACAAACGAATCTGTAATATTATTAGTTGGAACGACTTTAGGTTTCTTAGAATTAGCTAATATGCAGCAAGGTACAGCAACTGCAGTTATAAATGCATTAAAAAAGAAAACAGCTTTTAATGCGGCATCTGGTAATAATACAGGTCTTCTTATACCAATGCATACACCTATAGGAAGTTTTGGAATTAATTTATATAGTGATGTGCCTTTATATTCTGCAGAAAAAATAAAAAATTCTACAAAAAATGATTATGAATCATTATCAGACTCTTTAGAACTTCTTCCCATTCCTCATATTAATGCCTATTTGCAAGTGAATCTTGGTCCTATACCTTTAGCTCTCACTATTAGGGGTGGGATTTCTTTAGGGTTTAAGGATATTTATGGCATAGTTGTAAATGATGTTGAAATAGAATCTTTAGGCTATAATATAGGGGCTTCTTTAAAGGCTTATCTTTTTAGAACTAAATATTTCTTTGGTGATGTAAGAATGGATTTTAATTATGATGAAGGCAATTTAAAAATGTCTGCTAACAATAGAAATGTATATGTTCCTCTTTATCTTGGTTATAATGGAGGGACAGACACTGGAGTGGTATTTAATGGAAATGCATTTTTAGAATCCAAATGGAAAACTTTTGCTTTAAGCCCAAAGATTGTATTTGGTTTTAAAATGAGAGATAAAGTTCCTGTTATACAATATTTAGATGCTTATTTTTCTGTTGGGGCTGATATTGTATTTGGAAGTTTAGATTCAAAAGTGGGCGTTAATGGCATAGGAAGTTATGCTAATATTGTTGGGCATGAGATAACTGTTAATGATTTGTATATGCCAAATTCAGAAGATAAAATGTCTTATAAGCTTTATGATATGAGAGTGGGTTTTCATTTTGATATATTCTATCAATCTTTTTCTATAGAATATGGTATATTTACAAAGCAGCTTGCTATTTCATTTATACCAATTAATATAAGGTTTTAAGAGTTTAAGGGGTTAATATGAGTTATAAAATATTTTTGTTCGTTTTAATTCCTTTTGTTTTAATTTCTTGTTTTATACCAGAGAGAAGAATGTATTTTTCTTGGGATAAACCTAAAAATATTGAAAGTGAATGTAATTATAATTTTGTTTTAAGCACTAATATGAGTATTATTCAAACTGAAAGAGGATATTTACTTAACACAGATAGAGAAATATATTATAAAGTTGGAGCAAAAAAGGCATATAATATAGAAGATTATACTTATGTAATGAATGAAATGATTAGCTTTATGAGTAACAATAGAAATGCTATATTAATAGTAGAAGGGCATGCTGATGAGATAAGCAAAGAAAAATTAGATTTAAATATGAGGCTTTCTCTTCAAAGGGCAAGTGTTATAAGAGATGTCATAGTTTCTTTTGGTATTTCTCATGAAAGAGTAAAGATTTATCCGTATAGTTATTTTGCTCCTAAATACACTACTAATACTTTTCAAAATAGAAGAGTTGATTTTGTGGCATTGAAATGTGAAAATCAATTAAGCAATTATAATTATTATTACAGCAACTATTATAGTAATTATTATATTAATAATACAAATTATTAAAAAAGGCTTAGTAAAATATTTATTACTAAGCCCTTAATATTTTTATTTAATATTATTTTTCAAAAACCAAACCATCACCTTCTTTTACAACTTTTATAGTATCTCCTTCTAAATATTTTCCAGCAAGCATTTCTTTAGCTAAAGGATTTTCTATATAATTCTGTATCGCTCTTTTTAATGGTCTTGCTCCAAACTGTGGATCATAACCAATATCAGCAATATAGTCTATAGCCTCATCGCTTACATCTAAAGTTATTCTTCTGTCTTTAAGTCTGTTAGCAACTCTTGCTATTTGATTTCTTACTATCTCAGCAATATATTTTTTGTCAAGTCTAGTAAATGTTATTATCTCATCTATTCTGTTTAAGAACTCTGGTCTAAATGACATTTTTAATAGTTCCTGAATCTTTTCTTTGATATCATTAGTATCATTAGCTTCAAGAATTAAATCAGAGCCTAAATTACTTGTCATTATGATAATAGCATTTTTGAAATCTACTATTCTTCCTTGTCCGTCAGTAAGTCTTCCATCATCTAATACCTGAAGTAAAACATTAAATACATCAGGGTGAGCTTTTTCTATCTCATCAAATAATATAACAGAATAAGGTCTTCTTCTAACTGCTTCAGTTAATTGTCCTCCTTCATCATAACCTACATATCCAGGAGGGGCTCCTATAAGTCTAGTAACAGAAAACTTCTCCATATACTCACTCATATCGATTCTTGTTAAAGCTTTTTCATCGCTAAACAAGAAATCAGCAAGAGTCTTAGCAAGTTCAGTTTTACCAACCCCAGTAGGTCCTATAAATAAGAAACTTCCAAGAGGTTTGTTTTCATCAGAAAGACCTGCTCTGTTTCTTCTAATAGCATCAGCAACTGAAGTGATAGCTTCATCTTGTCCTACAACTCTTTTATGTAATACTTCTTCAAGCTGTAAATATTTTTGTTTTTCACTTGTAAGCATTTTACTTACAGGTATTCCAGTCCACACAGATATTACTCTTGCTATATCATCTTCAGAAATCTCTTCTCTTAAAAGTCTTTTCTTATCAGAGTTTTTAGCTTCTTCCATAGCTTTTGCTGCTTCTTCTAATTTTTTCTGTAATTCTGGTATTTTACCATATTTTATTTCAGCAGCTTTAGCTAAATTGCCTTCTCTTGTATATTGAGTTTCTTTTATATTTAAAGCTTCAAGTTCTTCTTTTAATTTTCTACTCTCTTCAATTCTTCCTTTTTCATTATCCCATTGAAGTTTCATAGCATTACGTTCTTCAGAAAGTTCAGATAATTCTTTTTCAAGTTTTTCTAATCTTTCTTTAGATGCTGCATCATTTTCTTTTGAAAGAGCTTGTTTTTCTATATTAAGCTGTAATATTTTTCTTTCAATTTTATCAAGTTCTGTAGGCTGACTGTCTATCTCTATTTTTAATTGGCTTGCAGCTTCATCTACCAAGTCAATAGCTTTGTCTGGTAAGAATCTGTTAGTTATGTATCTATTAGATAAAACAGCAGCAGCAACTAATGCATCGTCTTTTATTCTAACACCATGATGAACTTCGTATTTATCTTTTAAACCTCTTAATATTGAAATAGTATCTTCAACAATAGGCTCTTTACAATAAACTTGTTGGAATCTTCTCTCAAGTGCTTTATCTTTTTCAATATATTTTCTGTATTCATCTAAAGTAGTTGCACCTATTGCCCTTAATTCCCCACGTGCTAATGCAGGTTTTAATAGATTAGAAGCATCCATTGCTCCCTCTGTAGCACCAGCTCCTACAAGAGTATGAAGCTCATCTATAAATAATATAATGCTTCCTTCAGATTTTTCTATCTCTGTAATAACAGCTTTTAATCTCTCTTCAAACTCTCCTCTGAATTTTGCACCAGCTACTAATGCACCTAAATCTAAAGCTAATAGCCTTTTATCTTTAAGTCCCTCAGGTACATCTTGAGAAACTATTCTTCTTGCAAGTCCTTCAACAATAGCAGTCTTACCAACACCAGGCTCACCTATAAGTACAGGGTTGTTTTTTGTTCTTCTTGACAACACCTGCATAACGCGTCTTATCTCTTCATCTCTTCCTATAACAGGGTCAATTTTTTCAGCCTCTGCTAATGCTGTTAAATCACGGCAATATTTATCAAGTGCCTGCATTTTTGCTTCTGGGTCTTGGCTATTTACGCTTTGACCTTTTCTTAAATCTTTTAATGCACTTAAAACTTCTTTTTTGCTTATACCGCTTTTTCTAAGCATGTCACCTGCTTTGTTGTCTGCTTCAACAAGTGCTAAAAATATATGCTCTGTTGATACATATTGGTCTTTTAAAGCACTCGCTTCTTTTTCTGCTTTTGCTAAAACTTTACCAGCATTAGTAGAGAGATGTAACTGTACATTTTCGCCTGTAACCTTTACATTTTCATCAACTAATCTTTGGGTTTTATCTATTAATGTGTTTATAGGAACGCCTATTCTTTCAACTAATGGCTGAATAAGTCCGTCCTCTTGTTTTAATAATGCAAGAAGTAAATGCTCGCTTTTTATTTCGTTATGGTCTTCACCATTAGCTATATTAGCAGCTTCATTTACTGCCTCTTGGGCTTTTATTGTATATTTATTATAATCCATATTCTAATTAATTGACGGCTCTTAAACCGCCTAACTCCTTTATAAATTAATTATTTTTATTAAATAATTTTGTTTCAGCATTCAATTGCTGTACGCTTATATATATGCAAAAAATATGCCAAACAAATATATAAAAATGTGTTGTTTTTATACGTTGTAACTATATTTTTATATTTGTTTTTATGTTTCAATTAATATAATTGTATAAATTTTATATATAAAAAACAAGTATATTGTATAAAAATAATACTATAAATTTATATTCTCTATCAATATAGCATATTAATTCTTATTTTTTAATTCAACTCAAATGTGTAATGTGTAAAAGCTTTCTCTGGTTTGAAATAATTATTGCTTTTATCTTTAATTATTTTAATCATATCTGCCATAGCTTTATAGTATAAGAAGTAATAACAATTCTTTTTATACTCTGATATAGGAGAGTTTATAAGTAAATTATAATATTGCTTAGATAAATTCAATGCTTCTTCATATTGAGTGTTTAATTTGAACTCTCTGTCATAATCTAGCAAACGTACTAATTTGCCATTAAAATTAAATAAATCTCCTCCACCGCTTTCCCATGCTGTAGATGAGGTTATTTGATTTTTAGGAACTATAGTAATCCAATCTGTTTCTTTGGCATTATCAGGGTGAACAGATGATACTTGAATTTGATAAATGCCTGAATTTTTTACATGTTCTTCTGTAACTGTGAAATTAGTTTCAAACCTTTCAGCAGCCTCCATAATTTCTTTTACAGGAGGAATTGGATAGGTTGTATTGAAAGTTCTGTAATATTTGCCGTTAAGTTCTGTATATTTAGGTTCAAAAGGAGTACCATCATCAGAGGCTATATATGTAATTAAAGGATTTATTTTAAGATAGTTTACAATCTCTCCAGCATACCTAAAAGGATACGGTGTTTTTTCTAGCTCCCAATTAATACCATCTTCAGTAGACCATATTCCATCTTCCATAGTAGGTAGATAGGCTTTTAATATATCAAGATACCAATATCCTTCAGAAGCTTTATATTTATATGCGTATGAATTTCCTCCTGCCATATACATTTTTTTACCGTCATAACGATAATTATCAATCCTAGTTCTTCTTCCCCAAGGTGTTTCATTGGTTTGCCAATTTTTAGGGTCAGATGTATCTTTTCCAACATCTATACTATAATAATATTTTGAATCCAAATAAAAATCTTCACTTGACGGAGGAATAAATCCATCTGTATAATAATCATATACTGTAGGGTGAGTAAATAATAAAAATTTACCTTTAAAATACATTAATGTAGTATCAGCATGTCCTGAACCGATTCTTCCTTGGAAATTCGGATTATCAAAATCTAATTTAGGCAAAATATATTCCTTTTTATAAACATCAGGAGAGTCAATCCAATTTATCAAGTCTGAAGTTTCCTTGCCTCTTAAATTAAGGAAAACAGATGATATATATTTAAAATTAGTATTATAATATTTTATGTTTTTATATTCATATTTTTTCTCTGTTTTTGTATATATTGATCCATAGTCACCAGATGTAGGAATTCTTACTTTGCTTTCTTCTATTAAAACTTTTCTTGAATTAAGATTAGTCCAATATTCTATTTTTTCCAAATCATCATTTAATGAAAGACTATATATTTTTGTTATAGTTTTTCCATTATTATCTATTTTTAGTACAGCCCCTTTACCTGTTGGAGTTAATATTTTAGTATTAGGGTCATATTTATATTCATTAGTTGCTAATATATGCCATTCATTATTGAATTTAAATCTTCTTCCATATCCTCCAAATACTATTCCGTCTTTCACAATTTCTGGAGTAACGATGATATTTTTTTCTTCTGTTTTTTCAGGAGGTATAGGAAGCACTGGACTTGGTGTTGGATATTGAGGAATTTTTTCATTGTTTTTAAATTCAGTAGGGGGAGGTATAATAGAAGGAGTTAATAAATTTACTTTTTTACAAGATATTAACAGATTTAGAATAATTAAAAGTAAAAGTATTTTATTTTTCATGATAGTTATAATTCTATATTATAAATTTTATTTTTCAAGTTATTTACTATTATTTATAATTGACTTTGAATTAGTATACTATATAATTTATATACAATAATAAAGGAGTAGTATATAAATATGTTTTCTAATTTAAATAATACTTTTACATTAAATAATAATTATAAAATTCCTTGTATAGGTTTTGGTACTTGGCAGACTCCAGACGGTGAAACTGCTGTAAACTCTGTAAAAGAGGCTATAAAGTTAGGCTACAAACATATTGATACTGCTGCCGTTTATGGAAATGAAAAAAGCATCGGCAAGGCTATAAAAGAAAGCGGCATAGACAGAAAAGAATCATTTATTACAAGCAAAGTTTGGAACAAAGATAGAGGATATAATACAACATTAAAAGCATTTGAAAAAACTCTTAATGATTTAGAGCTTGATTATCTTGACCTTTATTTAATACATTGGCCTGCATCAGAAAATCAATTTAAAAATTGGGATAATATTAATTTAGAGACTTGGAAAGCTATGACAGAGCTTTATAAAAAAGGCAAAATAAAATCAATAGGCGTTTCTAATTTTATGCCACATCATTTGAAATCTTTAATGCAAACAGAAATTAAACCTATGGTAAATCAAATAGAGTTTCATGTTGGTTTTATGCAAGAAGAAACATTAAAATATTGTAGAGATAATAATATACTTGTTGAAGCTTGGAGTCCGCTTGGAACTGGTAAAATGCTTGATAATGATTTATTAAAAGAAATTGCTGGTAAATATAAAAAGTCTACGGCTCAGCTTTGCATAAGATGGTGTTTACAAAATAATACTCTCCCTCTTCCAAAATCAATTACTGCTTCAAGAATAAAAGAAAATAGCGAAGTTTTTGATTTTAATATTAGTGAAGAAGATATGAATACTATAAACAATATAGAATATTTTGCAGGTTCAGGGCTAAATCCAGATAAAATAGATTTTTGAGTTTCTATTATTTACAGAAAATTTATTTTGTTATTTTAGCATATTACTATTTCATTATTTTACCATGGGCGTTTATTATCAATCCAGCCTTTTTCTTTCCAATAGTTATAATCATTTTCTGTAATTTTCTTTTTTTGATGTAATTTTCTCATCAAATAAAAAAGCATTTTGGTTTTTATAGAAGGCTTTATATGTCCATAATCTTTTTTTATTTTGTCAGCTAAAGAATATATTTGCTTTCTTATTTTTTCTTTTATATCTTCGCTTACATCATTCCAAGTTACTTCCCTTACAGCAAAGCCAATTCTATATGTTTTAGCTACACCCCAAAAAAATGTACTGTCAGCTATATCTTTGGTTGTCTCTTTCATTCCGCCTCCTGCTGCAGTAGAAATGCACACAACTTGTTTTCTAAACATACTCTCTTCTGGTCTATGTATCATCCATCTATAACCGTAATGGTCTAATAATGTTTTCATAGCAGCTGTTACATGATATACATACACAGGGCTTGCAAATATTATTATATCAGCATTATCCATAGCTGAAGTGATTGGAGTTAATGCTTCATAATGCGGGCATAATTTCTCTGACTTTTTAAAACAATTATTACAGCCCACACAAAAAGAATTAAAATCTCTTGGGAGAAAAAACTCTGTAACATCGCCTTCTAATTTATCATAAAGCATTTTAGCAGCATTATAGGTAGAGCCCTTATGATTTTGACCATGTATTACTGTTATTTTCATTTTTTATATCTCTTAAATAAATAATTATTTTTTAATATTATAATGAATAGAAATTAAATTGTAAAGCATTTTTATTTTGCTTAGAATATTAGTATTTTATTTTTTATATATTTTTTTATTCAAAGTTTATAAGCAGTTTATATTTTTGATATATTCATTCTAATAAGCTCTAATATTTTTACAAACTTATCAATATCTTTTGAATCAATATTTTTTATTATATTATCTAACACCTCATTTTCATAACTCTCTATAATTGGAAGTTCTTTTTTGGCCTTTTCTGTAAGAAACAATGAAAAAGCTCTTTTGTCTGTTTTATTTTCTTGCCTTCTAATTAAAGTTTTTCTTTCTAATTTATCTATTATTGCTTTAACTGTATTTTGGTCTTTATCGAGTTTTACAGAAAGCTCTTTTTGGGATATACCCTCTTCTCTTGATAACTCTTTTATTACTATTAATTGTTCAGGTGTAATATCAAAATCAATTATCTGTTTGCCTATATATTGATATATTTTTCTTGCAGTATAGCAAACATCATATCCTATGTTATTAATAATAGACTCCTCAAATATAAAAAATGCTATCATAACAATCAATATTATGATAGCATGTATTTTAATTTTTGTTAATGTATTTTTAAAATTTATTTTGCTCTATCTATCAATGAATTAAGATATTTTTCCATATTTTCTCTATTCATAATAAAAGGATTCTGCTCTCCTTCTTTAAGATTTGAAACTTTTTCTAAATTAGCATAACCATTATCAGCAAAAAGGTGAGCAGTTAAAGAAACAGAAGCATTTCTTGAAAGAGCTTCTTTTTTAAAATATTCTGCCGACTGCTTATATTTTTTTACTAATTCTTTATCTTTAGGAAGCCCTGTTCCTCCCCATAATACTGCAGTATATTCTTTGCCTTTATACTTTACTGGAAATATGTAAGAGCTGCATCCTGGAGTGTGCCCCGGTGTTTCCAATATAGTTATGCTTACATCTCCTAATGTTATCACATCTTTATTTTTAGCATAAATATCTACTTTAGTTTTAGGAGAACGAGGAGAATTAGCACCTGTATTTAAATTGTACATTAAATCTGTATCTGTTTTTGTAAGTACAGTTTTAGCTCCATATTTGTTTCTTAAGTAATTAGCTCCGCCATAATGATCTCCATGACCATGACTAATCAATATATATTTTAAGTTTTTAGGGTCTAATCCAAATTCTTTAATGCCATCTTCTATAAGTTTAGCATCTCTGTCGTCCCACATAGAATCTATTAAAATAAGCCCATCAGAAGTATTAATTACCCAAGCAACAACACTCACCGTTCCTATACAGTATACATTATCAAATACTTTTGTAGGTTTTAGAGGAGTATTGTCGTTTAGATAATCCATAGGCGTTTTTTCAGCAGCAAATGCTGAACAAACAGAAATAAAAAAAATGAAAAAGACTTTCTTTAACGAATTAACCATTTCTTACCTCCTTGAAATAATTTATTTAATATTACTACGTATACGTATTATTGTCAATATGAATAACTATTTTTTATATCAAGATTATAAAAAACAATAATTAATTTATTTCAATTATCGTTTATTGATATCATATATCAAAAATAATAAACAAAATATTTAATTTTTAAAAATACATATTTTTTTACTAAATAAATAATAATTTTTAATATCTTGACTTAATATTTCTTTACAGTTAAAATAAAAAAATTAAAAATAATATACTAAAAGTAGTAAATAGATGAACAATAACGATAAGATAAGAATCATACCTTTAGGCGGTGTACAAGAAATAGGTATGAATATGACTGTTATAGAATATGGAAATGAAGTATTAATCATTGATTGCGGATTTATGTTTCCTAAATATCATATGCTTGGCATAGATTATGTTATACCAGACACTTCATATTTGGAAGATAAAAACATAGTTGGATTAGTGCTAACTCATGGACATGAGGACCATATAGGAGCTATACCTCATTTCTTAAGAAAATTTCCAAATATACAAATTTATGGTTCAAGATTAACAGCAGCTTTTTTAAGGGCAAAACTCAATGATTATAAGAATGAATATAAAGATGTTGATATTTATGAATTAGAGCCAAGAAATAAAATAAAAATAGGAATCAATTTTGATATAGAGTTTATAAGAGTTAATCATAGTATACCAGATGGTGTTGGTGTTGCCATCACTACTCCGCTTGGTGTTATAATACATACGGGAGATTTCAAAGTTGATTTAAATCCTACTACTGATAAATTTATAGACCTTTATAAGTTTGCAGAATATGGTGAAAATGGAGTATTGCTTCTTTTGGCAGATTCTACTAACTGTCATAAGAATGGGTTTTCTATGAGTGAAAGCTTAGTACAAAATACTATGACTCCCCTATTTGCTTATGAAGATGGTATGATAATTGTTGCTGTTTTTGCAAGCAGTATAGAAAGGATACAAGATTTGGTAACTGCTGCGAAGATTAACAATAAATATGTAGCTTTTTCTGGAAGAAGTTTACTCAAATATACAAAAATAGCACAAGAGATGGGATATTTAAATTTATATGATATAGTAATACCTATAGACAAATTAAACAGATACCCAAGAGAAAAGATTGTATGCATAACCACAGGCACACAAGGAGAGCCTTATTCTTCTCTTTCATTGATAGCTGCTGAGGCTCATAAGCATATAAAAGTAGAAGATGGGGATATGATTATATTTTCTTCAAGTGTTATACCTGGAAATGAGATGTCTGTTACAAGGATGATTAATAATCTCTATGATCTTGGGGCTAAAATGGTTGGGGAAGACAAAAAGCTTCTTCATGTATCTGGACATGCTTCAAGTGAAGATTTGAAACTCATGTATAGATTAGTAAAGCCCAAATATTTTATACCTATACATGGAGAGAAAAGACATTTAATCAGCCATATAAAATTGGTAGAAGAACTTAATGGGCTTAATTCTAAAGGATTTTTACTATATAATGGTAATGTACTTGAAATAGATAGCTCTTTAGAAGCAAAAATCGCTGAACCTATAGAGATAAGAAACATTTATGTTGATGGTAAAGGTGTTGGTGATTTGGAAGATAGCATATTCTTCGACAGAGAACAATTATCATTAAATGGAGTTGTAGTTGCTAATGTGGTGGCTAAAAAAAATAAAACTGGCAACTATGATATAAATATAGACATAGAAAGCAAAGGTTTTACATATAATGGAGCAGAAAAATCTTCTATAATAAGTAAAAATGAAGAGCTTATTAAAGAAGGCAAAAATGCTGCCACAGAAGCTGTTAGAAAATTATTAAATAGAAATAAAAGAACACCATCTACCATAAAATATGAAGTGCGCGAGGCGTTAAGAAAAAAGTTTATACAAATAATAGGAAGAGAGCCTGTTATATTTGTATCACTTTATATAGATAATGTTTATATAGAGTTAGAGGAAAATAAGACAAATATGGAGGAAATATGTACGAGCAAAACAACCAAGAACAAGAAAACAGTACACAAGAAGAAAATAAGGAATATACAAATACCATCAAAAAAAATGAAATTAAAGAAAATAAAGAAAACAAAAGATTTATAATATTTTCTCTATTAATAATTGTTTCTATAGTGATAGGTATTGTTTCTATATTTACTAAACCAAAAAACACAATTTCTTCTGTTATTATAAAAGGAACAACAACAAATATTAATTCTATACAAAATAAAGAAGGCATTGCAATTATAGATTTAGTTGGTGTAATATCGCATGTAGCAAGAAAAAACTCACTTGGAATAGAAGAAAAATCTGTTACAGAAAAATTAATTGATGATTTTGAATATTACATGAAAGATGATAATGTAAAAGCTATAGTATTACAAGTAGACAGCCCAGGAGGAGCTTTAACTTCTTGTGAAGAGGCATTAAAATATTTGCAGGAATTAAAGAAAAAATATCCAAAGCCAATAGTAGCTTCATTTAGAAGTATGGCAGCAAGCGGAGGATATTATATTTCCATGATAGCTGATAAAATATATGCTAATGAATCAACACTTACTGGAAGTATAGGTGTAATATCTCAGTTTGTTAATGTATCTAATTTAATGGATAAATATGGAATAAAAATGTATACAATAAAAAGCGGAAGAAATAAAGATTCATTATCTCCGTTTAGAGAGCCAAGAGAAGATGAACTTGCTTACTGGCAGGATATGACTTATGAGTTTGTTGCTCAATTTACTAATGTGGTAGAAACTTCAAGAGGTGATAAAATAAAAGGAAACAGAGAAGATTTATTTGATGGAAGAGTATTTAGCGGGAAAAAAGCTTTAGAAGTAGGTTTAATAGACAATATTGGCACACTTCAAGATGCTATAAAAGATGCAGCTCAAATGGCTGATATAAAAGATGAAGAACCTTATATTATACAAAAACCAGAAAATAAAAACTTTATAAATCTAATATTATCAAGTATGCCTTTTATTTATAAACCTCAAGCTTTAATACCTTATGAGGAATTAATAAATACTAAATATATAGGTGTGCCTATGTATATATATATTCCTAATTATATTGGAGAGTGAAATGAAAATATATGAAGCTATATATTATTATATGTTATCTCCTAAAGAGGCTATAAAAAAAGAATTAAAATTTGAATATGCTTTAGTAATATTTTTAATGGCATCAATCAGTATATCGATATCTGCTTTAATAACCATTGGAAACAAAGGTTCTATATTTAAACTTTTAATATTTACTTTTGGAATATCAGCATATATTGCAATTTCTAATATAATAAAAATAGCTATTATTAATTTAGCTACTACCCTATTAAATGTATATAATACAAACTATATTAAAAAATTTATTAAAAATTATTTTGCAATATACGGCATATTTATTTTTATTTTACCAATAAGCTTAATTTTTATAAAAAACAGTGCCTTATTTTTTATACAAGCCATTAGCTTTATAATATTTCAAATATACTATTTTTTTCTATCATACCATAATATAAAAACATCTTTTAATATAAATAGCAGTTCAAAAGCTTTTATGGTTTTACTTTCTCCTATTATAATAGATTATTTAACATATATATCTTTAATTATATTAATATTTGGAGTTTTTATAAATAGTTTATAATTTATTGTTATGAAAAAAATAAAGAAATATATTATATTAGAAGCTATAGGTCCTTTTATAGCAGGTGTATTATTTTTTACTTTCATATTTGTAATACAACTTTTACCAGAATTATTTAAGCTTATATTAAATAATGGTGCTCCAATATCTACTTCTTTAGAAATATTTGTTTATATGCTTCCATTCAACGTGGCAATTACTATACCAATGTCTATACTAATGGCAGGAATTATGGGGTATGGAAGACTTTCTTCTGACAATGAGATAATTGTAATGCGTGCTTTAGGTTTCTCTCACATGAGAATATATGCCCCTATTATAATACTTGGTTTTTTTACATTTTTATTTTCTTTATTTTTTAACAATGTTGTTATGACAGAAGCAAATTATAGATATAGAGCTTTATTTTCTTATATAATCAATATAAGACCTTCTATTGCGGTTGGAAAATTAGAGTTTGCCTATATATCTGACATTAATTTATCTATTGGAGCATATTATAGTGATAATAGCGGCATGTCTAATGTTGTTATATACGATGGAAATTCTCAGGCTAGAAGGATAATTACTGCTAAAACTGGAAAATGGAAAAACAATGAGGCCAATTCTAAAGTTATTACTTTAACTTTATATGATGGAATAGTTCAAGAGATGCCTGTATATGGTTTTGTAACTAATGATTTTACAGCATTTGATGCCATGGATATTAATATAGTTAGAAATGTAAGTAAATTAAATGACCATGAAAGAGGGCTCAGAGAAATTCCTGCTTGGAAGATAAGAAAAAAAATCAATGATTCAATGTCCAACTCGCTTCAAACAGTAACCAATCAAATAAGTAATATGATAGTTACCGCCTATTCTAATTCATTTATAACCAATATAGATGGCACAACAAATATAATACTAACAAATGCTAATATATCTTTTTCATCGTTTTCAAACACTTATGTTACAACAAACTCTGTAGAATTAGATAAATTAATAGAAACAACCAAAAAAGAAGCCGTACCGTATTTTTATTATGTAGAGTTTCATAAGTTTATATCAATACCAGCAGCATGTTTATTTATGGTATTTATTGGGGCACCTTTGGGAATAGTGGGTAAAAGAAGCGGAAGGGGATTTGGATTTGGTCTTTCTGTAATAGTTGTAGTAATATATTATATTCTTATCACTGTAGCAGAAATTATAGCAGGAAATAGGACTGTACCTGGTTTTGTTGCTATGTGGTTTCCTAATATAGTACTGGCTGCTATAGGGGCTTTCCTTATGATACGTTCATTCTTTAGTAAAGGAAAATAAAACTACTTATAGCAAAATTAATAAATATTTTTATTGTTTTAATTTTATTGATTATAAATATATATTAAATAATGATATATGTTTGTAGTTATATTCTATAAAAATGCAGTCCTTTTGCTTCTTTGGGTCACCAAAAGAAGTGGGGGTGTGGGGGCAAAGCCACCACAAACAAAAAAACCTAAAAAATATTTTCTGACAAACTAAAATCAATATATTCTAAAATAACTATATTTTGTTATATGATTTTTTTATTCAACTTTTTCCGTAACAAAAAGTTTTTGCCATCAGGGCAGGCTTCTCAGGAGAAAAGTCACCACAAATAAAAAACATAAAAATTCTATTGTTCTTTTTCCCGCAGCTACACGCTGTGGATTTCGTCAAAGAACCAAAAAGTGCAAATTAAGAAAATAATACTAATTATATTTTATATGTATATAAATTATTAAATTAAGATTAAAACAATACAAATATTTATTTATAGTTAATAATACAAAATCATAAAAAAATATAATAATATAGATAATCTTATTAAATAGCTTTGAAACAACTCTATTGACAATATTATTGTTTTAAAATATATTATTGCAATGCTTAAAGATATATTTATAGATATAAAAAATAATAAAAAAGAGTGGCTTAAAAGTAAAAAAGGTAATGAATTTGAAGACCGATTTGAAGCTTCACTAAAACGTTATGGCTTTAATAGAAGAGTAAAAGAAGATATTAACGACATACTCTCTTCTATTAAAAAAAATATTATAGATAAGAAAAGTGATTTATTGCTCGATAATACTTATGCAGTTAAAGATAAAAGCATGGAAAACTGTTTTGTATGCCAGCCTTATGGAAGTCAGGAATTCCCAGATTTTCTAATATTTGCAAATAAAAAAATTATATCTATAGAAATAAAATATAGCAGCGGAAAATCTTCAAAACCTATGTGGAATAGTAATTTACCTAAAGCTAATGCTATTTACATATTTGGTTCTTATGGACTTTCTGACGTTACATTTTTCTTAGGAAGAGATGTGCTTAGCATGGAAGAGAGAATAGAGCTTATAGGTTTTTTTGAAAATAATGCTAAAAGATTAGAAGAAGAATTTAGAAAAGAAATGAGAAATAAATTAGATAATATAAATTATAAATTTGATAGAGGATTTGATGTTTATATTAGAACAGCTTATGAACAAAATAAAAACATAAATAAAGATGCTAATGTAGATTATTTTTCTCATATAGATAGAATAAAATGTGAAGAAAATGTTATAGGATTTTGTGAGAGTTTATAAGAGAGATAAAAAGTATAATGCAAAAAGAGTACACAAAAGAAAGCATAGATTATTTAAAAAATACTAATATAGAAAAAAGAAAAAAATTAGGTCAATATTTCACACCTAAAACTATAAGGGATTTGCTTTTAAAAAAATTAACAGATATATCATCAAAAAAAGATAATGTAAAAATATTAGACCCAGCCTGCGGAAGCGGAGAGTTTCTTTTATCTTGCAACGAATACTTTAATAATCCAAAACTCTATGGATTTGACATTGATGATGAGTTAATTAATATATCTAAAAAACTTATAAAAAATGCTGATATAAAATGTATAGATACTCTAAAATTAAACATTGATAACTCTATTAAATATGACTATGTTATAGGGAATCCCCCATATTTTGAGTTTAAATTAGATAAAGAACAAAAAACAAGATTTAAAGATATCATAAATGGAAGAGTTAATATATTTTCATTATTTATCAAAATAGGATTAGAACTTCTTAATGAGGAAGGATATTTAGCTTATGTTATACCTCCTTCAATGAATAATGGAGCATTCTTTTCTAAATTGAGAGAATATATAATAAGTAATAGCAGCATAGAATATTTACACATAATAGAAGGCTCTGATAAGTTTTATATGGCAAATCAGAAAGTAATGCTTTTAATATTAAAAAAAACGAATACACAAAAAAACAAAAAATATATATTTGAAAAAAACGGCATTACAATATTTACAGAAAATAAATTATTTTTAAATAAAGCATACAAAGATACCATTAGTTTAAGAGAAATAGGATACTGTGTAAAAACAGGAAGCATAGCATGGAATTTCAACAAAGATAAATTAACTAATGATAAAAATAATGCTATACCTTTAATATATTCTTCTAATATAGTGGATGGAAAAATTATTATACCAAATAAAAGAGAATTACAATATATAAAAAATATTTCAGAGGATTTAATAATAAGAGAAGAGGTAATAGCAGTTAATAGAATAACGGGTTCTAATAAAAGCATTAATATAAAATCAGCAATAGTAAAAGAAAAAGAGTTTGTATGCGAGAATCATGTTAATGTTATATATCAGTTAAAAAATTATAATAAAAACTACTCTTTAGAATATATCTATAATGCTTTAAATGACGAAAACAATATAAAAACATTAAGCCTTATAACAGGAAATACTCAAATCTCTAAAACAGAATTAGAAAGGCTTCTTCCCATAAAAGTTAAAAGATGATTAATAAAATAATACTATATGTTTTTGGCTATACTTCATAAAAATACAGTTCTTCGCGAAGCGTATCCGAAGGATATGAGGTTCTTTTATACCAATACCGAAAGGTATCTACTCGGTAAAAGAACTGGGGTGCATAACCTAAGGGCACGCTTCGCAGGGGCAAAGCCACCACAAATTACAAACTTAAAAAAAATTGTCATATAAGTTTTTATTTTATTCAACTTTTTCCCGTAGCAAAAAGTACAAATTATTTCGCTTATTCGTATACATTTCGCGAAAGTGCAAGTATTTAAAATATATATGAATAATACCATATATTTTTAGCTATACTTCATAAAAATGCAGCCTTTTTGCTCCTTTGTGGCAACAAAAGAAGTGGGGTGCGGGGCAAAGCCCTGCAAATAATAAAAAACAAAAAGTGCAAGTTGACAAAGTTAAAAATTATATTTTTTTTATATTTCTAAATTTTAAGGCAATATAAATCCAGATTCCTCTTCTCCAGACATATCTCTATAATTAACTCTAATTTTTAATGATCTATACTGACCTTTTTCTAAATTATTCTTAAAACTATTGAAATAAATAAAATATCTTCCAAAATTAATATTTTTTATATTCATAAGCTCATTAGCATAATTAATAGAATTATCAGCATTTATAGTATAACCATAAGTAGACTTAGTCATTAAATCATAGAAGTAGTTTGTTTTATTAGCTCCAATATAAACCTGATTCAATGAAACAGCATTATTTTTTGCATAATTATAAAGGTCTGTAAAATCCATCATAGAAAATACTGTGTCATCAGGATCGCTTACTGAGAAGTTAATAATAGCAGTCTTCTTAAAACTATTTGCAGAAAGTCTTATAGCCTCATAATAAGCATTATCTAAAGCTGATATTCCTCCTACAAATCTAAAATTATTAGCATTTTCTAATATTCTTAAATTAGCAGCAGAATATCCATCAGATTTATAAACCTCATCATTATAATGTATAACCATTACTTCATCATTATTAGTTAAACTCAAAGTAAAATTGCTAATCTCTTCTTTTATTCTGTTTTCATAAGGCTTAGCAGCAGCACTGTCTTCAATCAAAAATATAAATCTATACTCATGAAGCTCAGGGGCATCATACATTCCAACTTTCTTATATAAATTGTCATTTTCTATAACCTCAAAATTTTCAGCAGTAAGTCCAATAATAGGGTTAGTAAGTCTATCACGTACAGTCACAGAAGTTACAACAACAGGATATTTATTTAAATATTGTCTATCAACAAATACGTCTAAATTAGCATAATACTCTTCTTTTCTTGTATAAACATCTATTTTTCCAGATAAAAAATCTGTAAGATAAATTGTCTTATTAGCATCTTCTGTTACAGAAGTAGGAGTAGCAGTATATCTCTCAGAATTGTTAAACAAAGTAAAAATATCATTATTTATGTCATAATAATAAACTTTACTTCCATCAGCTATAAATAAATTTCCATCGGAAGCAAAAGATAATCCCCTAGGCTCATTAAATAATTCATGCTTAATAGTAGAAACATAATTTCCGTTTAAATCAAATTTCTGAACTCTTTTATTTCCCATATCAGCAACATAAATATAATTATTATCAACAACTATTCCAGCAGGGGAAAAGAACTCTCCATCATTTTCACCCATCTTACCAAAACTATCTAAATAATTTCCATTAACGTCAAATACTACAATTCTATTATTTCCAGTATCAGATACATATAGCCTTCCTCCATTATCAGCATATAAAGATGAAGGACCAAGCAGCTGACCATTGCTTATACCAGTGTTTCCTATATTTGTAATATAATTTCCGTTATTATCATATTTAAATATTTTATCTCTTTTAGTGTTTGCTATATATATATATCCATCATTATCAATTGTAAAGCCTCTTGGATTTTCTAATTTCTCATAAGGATAAACTCTTGTTACAAACTGTATAGCCTTTCTCCACCAACTATTTTGCTGCTCTTCTAACCTTTTACCATTTGATATTTTTCTTATTAAGTTTCCATTTACATCAAATTGCTTTAATGAAGAATCACTATAATCTAACACATACAAAGTACCATCTTCGAGCATTTCTATTTGTATAGGCTGATTAATATTTTTTAAGAAATTAGCATTTGTAGAGAAGTTTTTAAGGTAAATAAAATTGCTTAAAGTATCCTTAGTATCTTCAGAAACATTTGCTGTATAATATTTATTAATTTTAGAGAGTATTATAGGGTCTTGGTATCCCATTCTAGTAATATTCATCCATTCGTTGATAGCGAGATTCATATATCCTGCTTTATATAAAGCTCTGCTATACCAATATCTAATAAACTTATCCATTGGATTTGTATTAAGAGAGGTTCTAAAGCTCGCTATTGCCGCGTCATAACGTTCTTGATTATAATAGTGCACACCTCTAATGAGCTCTCTGTAGGAGTCATAGCTATCTGTGTTTACATAATATGGGGTTTTGTCTAGGGGGTATGAAAGCGATACAGTTACAAAAAAAATAACCATAAACGCTAGAAGTTTTACTCTCATAAATCCTCTTTTTTAGTTTTTATTTTATGGTTTTATTAAATTAAAAATAATTACAAAAAACAAATATAATAATAATGATAACAAAGCCCACTATCGGGATTGAACCGATGACCCTCACCTTACCATGGTGATGCTCTACCTGCTGAGCTAAGTGGGCACTTTTTCATTTTTATTATAAAATTACAGACTAAAAAAGTCAAGCAAAAAATAATATGTTTACTTTATATAGCCTATAATATTTTTAACATAATTTTTAGTTTCATCTATATTAGGTATTCTTTGTAATTTATCTACCAAAGAAGGACCCGCATTATAAGCAGATAAAGATAAATCTAATCTGCCGTCATATTTATTTAGCATTTGCGATAAATATTTAGTACCAGCCATTATATTAGTGTAAGGGTCTTTAAGCATCTCTTTATCGGTTACACCAAGCCCAACTCCTGTAGAAGGCATTATCTGCATTAAACCAATAGCTCCCTTGTGGCTAACAGCATTAGGCATGTAGTTTGATTCTTGCTTTATAACTGCTTTAATCAAATCTTCAGGTACAGAATATTTATTAGCAGCTTCTTTAATTATATCATCATAAGTTGATGGGAAAGATACTTTTTTATATGCATTTAGAGCTTTAGCAAAATTATTGCTGGCATCATCATACACACCAAAAGAAATTTTACCATTAAATGCTTCACTATTATTAATTTTTTTATTGCTTGCTTCCACTGTTGCAGCATCAGTTTTATTTAGTTTATCTAATTGACCATTATTATCTATTTTTGCAGAGCTTTCAGCCATAGCTTCATTTAAATGTTCAGAAAAAGATTTTGTAGGAGGAGTTGTATTAAGCGGAGCAAAACCTAATTGATTAAATCTCTCTTGAATCTCCCCTATTCTAACATGTATTCTTTGTACTGACTCTATCATAAAAAAATCCTTAAATTATTTTAATTGACATAATAGTCATTTTTCCATTCATCTAATTTAGACTGCTCTTCTTTGTTCATTAACTTTTTATATTCTAACAATTTTTTCTCTTTTAATATTTCAACAGCCCTTCTTTGTCTAGTAGCCTCTTGCAAAATGTCCTGCCTCTTTCTAAGCTCAATTCCTATTTCAGACATTTTTCTATCATGTATCGCTATTTGAGAGTTTAGAGCAAGCATATATTCTCCCAAATAAATACTCATATTAATCATCTCACTGCTATCATCAATAGAATCTACTATTTTTATGCCGTCATTTATTTTTAAAATGCAATTATCTTTACCCTCTTTTTCTTTATTATATAAAGCAGAAACCTCCGCAACTTCAGCTTGTTTTTTTTTCTCTATGTTTTTTCTAAGTTTATATAAAGGCTCAAGTTTAAAATCAAATCTTTTCATAATCTTCTAACACTTAAATTATAATATTACAACACCCTCTTCCTGTTTAACATTATCGGAAATTCCTGTATAGTCATTTGCACTTTTTACATCGCCGTTATTAAGCAAATCCTCTTCTATTTCATTTTTAGAATAAAACATAGAAAGCAAATTTTCTTTACTGTCTGCAAAAGTAGAAAGTTCATACATATCCTGCTGTAAGTATCTGTCCATCAAAGGTTTATACTCTATAGCCCTATCAACCTCAGGCATGCTCCCCTTAGCATAACCGCCAATCATAATAAGTTCTTTAACTTCATTATAATCAGCACTCATCTTTAGAAACTCTCTTGCAGCCTTTTTATGCATATTAGAAACTACTTCATTCATAATCCTCGATATGCTTTTATTTATGTCAATAGCAGGGAAATGCCCTCTATTAGCTAAATCTCTCGATAAAACAATGTGCCCATCTAATATACCTCTCACAGCATCAGTAATAGGCTCGTCCAAATCATCACCTTCAACCAATACATTGTAGAAAGCTGTAATTGTTCCTTTTGAAGAAGTACCAGTTCTCTCTAATAATTGTGCTAATTCTGAAAAAACACTCGGAGTATATCCTCTTGTAGTAGGAGGCTCACCTCTTGAAAGCCCTATCTCTCTTTGAGCTAAAGCAAAACGAGTTACAGAATCAACCATAAACATAACATCTTTGCCTTGGTCTCTAAAATATTCAGCTATTGTGGTAGCAGTATATGCAGCACGCACTCTCAAAAGCGGAGCATCGTCACTTGTAGCAACAACAACTACACTTCTTTTTAAGCCCTCTTCTCCAAGGTCTCTTTCTATAAAATCTAATACCTCTCTTCTTCTCTCACCAATTAATGCAATAACATTAACATCAGCATTAGTGTTTCTTGCTATCATAGATAAAAGAGTAGACTTACCAACACCCGTACCGCTCATTATAGCCATACGCTGCCCCTTACCAACAGTAAGAAGCCCATCTATAGCACGCACACCTGTTTGTATATTCTTTTTAATTCTTGGTCTATTTAATGGATTTACAGAAGTATGATTTATAGGTATAGGGGTTTCATAAAACTTGTGTCCGCCGCCGCTTAAAGGCTTACCCATACCATTTAATACAGTGCCTAAAATTTTATTAGAACAAATTATAGATAAAGGCTTATCAGAAGAATAAACCATATTTCCAAAAGTAATACCATTTACACTGCCATAAGTAGAAAGTAAAACATCTTGATTTCTAAAACCTATAACTTCAGCATCTATAAATGTATCATCATTTTTATATATACGGCAAATATCTCCAAGCTTTGCAAAAGGTCCTTCACTTATAACAAGAGAACCTATAACCTCTTTTACCTTACCGCAAAACTTGAGCATTGCAACATCATCAACAACCTTTCTATATTTGTCAAAAGAGTCATGTATCTCTCTAAAAGAATGCTCTCTATCGCTTTCTAATCTGCCGCCTTCAAACATAAATAAACCTTTTTATATATAGTAGTTTTTTATTATAATTAAAATCCTTTTATAGGCTCTACTTCTTTTATAGCAGTTTCTATTTCATTTAATTGAGTATTAATTCTAGCGTCAATGTCACCGAAGTCTGTTTCTATCATACAACCGCCCACATCAACATTAGGGTCTTCTAATACTGTAACACCTTCAATCTTGTCAAGCATCTGATAAAACTCATCTTTATGCCTTGCAGAAATCTCTAAATCATCAATATTTACTCTTATAGTGATTTTAGTTCTTCCTTTAATTCTTCTTAATGCCTCTTGAATATTTCTTATTACTATACCTTTGTCTTTTTCTGTGAGCATTTTTACTACTCTCTTAGCAATGAGTATAGCAACCTCTATAAGCTGAGCTTCTGCTGTATCTATTATTTCATTTCTTTTATTAATAGTTTCAGCTAATATCTTTTTTAATTTTTCATTAAGTTTAGTTAAATCATTATTGCCGTCAGCAAAAGATTTCTCAAAGCCCTCATCATAGCCTTTAGCATATCCTTCTTTGTATGCAGCATCTTTTATAGATTCAGACTCGCTTTGTATTCTCTCTTTTTCAGCATTAGCATCTTGTATGATTCTTGAAGCATCAACTTTAGCCTGTTCAGACATAATATGCACTTCATTTTGCTTAGCTTTAAAAATTTCAAAAGCCTGATTTTTGGCATCTTCTATAATTCTCTGTGCCTCATCAGCAGCCTTTCTTCTCATGTCTTTTAAATCTTCTTCCCACTGAGCTCTAAGTCCAGCAATCTCTGCCTCAATCTCCTCTATAGAAGGACCATGATACTCTTCCTGCTCTTCAAAATCTATCTCTTCCTGAAGCTTATGATGCGGTACAGCTATATTAACCTTTTGAGTAAGTTCAACAATACTTTTAGCCTTAAAAACCTTTTCTGGCATAATTTAAACTCCTAATTAATAATCAAAATAAATACACATCAAACAACCATTTCATCTTCACCAGCACGAGCCACAACAATGTCTCCCTGCTCTTCAAGCTTACGAATGATATTAACAATTTTCTGCTGAGCTTCTTCAACATCTTTAAGACGAACAGGTCCCATAAAGTCCATATCCTCTTTAAGCAATGCAGCAGCACGTTTAGACATATTTCTATATACTTTATCTTGAGCATCAGAATCAACACTCTTAAGTGCCTTAGCCAAATCACTAGAGTCAACTTCACGCAAAACTTTCTGTATAGCTCTGTCATCAAGTAAAACAATATCTTCGAATACAAACATACGTTTCTTGATTTCTTCTGCAAGTTCTGGGTCGTCTTCCTCCAAACTCTCAATAATACTTTTCTCTGTAGATCTATCAACACTGTTAATAATTTCAACTATAGAATCTATACCGCCCGCAGAAGTAAAGTCTTCACTAGCAAGTGTAGAAAGTTTTCTCTCAAGTACCCTTTCAACCTCTCTTAAAACCTCTGGAGAAGTTCTGTCCATTGTAGCAATTCTCTTAGCAACATCAGGCTGTATTTCTGAAGGCAATGCTCCTAATATGCTTGCTGCCTTTGGAGCTTCCAAATATGCTAAAATAAGTGCTATAGTTTGAGGGTGCTCACCTTGTATAAAGTTAAGCAAGTGAGCTGGGTCTGTACGGCGTATAAAATCAAACGGTCTTACTTGTAATGAAGAAGTAAGTCTATTGATTATATCGCTTGCCTTCTGGCTTCCTACAGATCTTTCAAGCAAGTCTCTAGCATAATCTATACCGCCTTGAGTTATAAAGTCTTGAGCTATCATCATCTCTTGGAATTCTCTAAATACAGCATCTTTATCGGCAGATTCAATATTCTCAAGTCTCGCAATATCAAAAGTGATTTGCTCTATTTCCTCTTCGCGTAAATGCTTGAATATCTCACTAGAAGCTTCCATTCCTAAAGAAACTAAAAATATAGCAACTTTCTGACGTCCGCTTAATACGCGTTGTTTTTTTTCTTTTTCATTATTAGCCGTAGCCATACTTAAACTCCTATTAAAATTTATAACTCAATATTTTTTATTTAACTTATTTATTTATCATCTGCCATCCAAGTACGTAGCAACTGAGCAACATCCTCTGGTCTCTCATGACTTACTCTTATAACCTCTTCCATTAATTTCTTACGAGCTGCATCCTCTAAATTAATTTCAGTCATAGGCTCTTCATTAGCATTCATCATAGCTTGTCTACGCATTTCCATTTGCTTACGTTCAAGCTCTTCTTCTCTAAGTCTGCGTCTTCTAGCAAGCTCTTTCTGTATAGATCTGATTATAAGCACTAATATAAACAATGCTAATAATCCTATCATAGAAATTATAAGAACTCTCTTTATAAAATTGTTTCTTAATAATCTAGCATCTTCTGCATTAAATCTATCCCAATGGTCAAATTGAATATGTGTTACACTAACTTGGTCTCCTCTTTTTAAGTCATATCCTATAGCAGCTTGCACTAATGCTGTAACATTTTTTATCTCATCAGCAGTTACTGGATGATATTCTCTTAAATAACTAGAACCATTAGTTATTATAGCATTACCATTAGCATCATAAACCTTTGTCCATCTTCCGTCTAAAGCAACAGCAGCAGATATTTTACCTATCTGGTAGCTTCCTTTCTTTATAGCCTCATATCTTTTGCTTAATTCATAGTTATCTTGGCTATCTGTTTTTGTGTATGTTTGCCATCTGTCTGTTTTATCTTTATATCCAGGAGGAACATTCTCCTCTGCACCAGCTGCTCCCTGAGGTATAAATTGCTGACCTTTCCAATCTTCTGTTACTGTACGAGTTGATACTTGAACTTTATTTGTAAATTGACTGTCATCATAAGGTGTTGTTGGGTCATCTTCTTTAAGTATTATAGGAAGTACCAAATTATTTGTTATACTAATATCGTCCCATATAAGCTCTAATGCTATTGTAGTTTCTACTCTGTTTGTATATATTCTTCCTAATGTTTGTCTTATTTTATTTTCTATCTTTTTTCTCTCTCTATCAACTATTTTCAATTCTTCCTGAGCTACTTTTAATTTTAAGTTGGCAGCTTCATCTGTAAAATCGGTTAATACATAGCCTGTACTGTCTGTAATTGTTACAAACTCTGGCTTTAATTTATCAACACCCATAGCTATTAATTGCTGTAAGCCTCTAACTGTTTTTGGGTCTCTTAAAACTTCTTCTTTAAAAGGCTGTGCTTTGATTACTACTGATGCTGTAACTGGTGAATCTACATCTGTTAAATATTCTTTCTTAGGAAATGCTAAATCAACTGTAGCTTCTTGTACAAAATCTAATTTAGTTAAAAGCTGTGTTATTGCCTTTGTTAATGACCTTCTTTTGTTAATATCTAATTCTGCATCTGTAATACCAATGCGAGGAGCATCAAATAATTCCCATCCGTCTACTCCCATCGGCATTCTGCCTTCTTTTACCAATTCTAATTCGGCTTTAGCTTTATCAGCTTCATTGTTTAATGTAATAAATCCATTTCTATATTGATATTTTATATTATTTGCATCCAAAACAGCTATAACGTTTCTTGCATCTTCTTGTGTTAGTGCATTTTGAAATAATAATGTGCCTGCTCTTCTCGAAGTAAAAAATACTGTAGCTACTATTGCCCCCAAAGCAACTACTAATACCCCTATAAGTATTGCCTTTTGTACTTTTGTAGTTTTTGCGAAAATATTTTTTACTTGCCCAATTAATTTATTCACAAAATCCATTAGAATACCACCTTAAAAAGTTCTCTTTATATTGTATCGGTTATAGTTATGTTTACTTTATAAAAAAATTATGTTTATTTCCAAATTTTTTATATCTTTTATATATTAGTTTACATAATTATTTTTGTCAATAAGTAAACATAATATTTTTGACCCTTTATATTACTTTTTTCACTTTTTAAAGGTTTTACTATCATTTTTTATAATTTTCACAAATTAAAGATTTTGTATATAATTTTCAACCAAATCTAAAGAAAATAATACGCTTAAGCTTCTAATATTATCTCTGTCGCCATAGAATATATTTTTATAAGCTTTTATATAATTTTCTGCAGCTATGCATACAAATACCAACCCAACAGGCTTATCTTCAGTACCTCCATTTGGACCTGCTATTCCGCTTATCGCTATTGATATATCACTATTCATTATTTTTCTGCTGTTTTCTGCCATTTCTAATACGCACTCTTCACTAACTGCACCATATTTTGACAAAGTTTCTTCTCTTACACCTATCATTTTATGCTTTACTTCATTAGAATATGTTACAAAAGAGCCTTCAAAGCATTCTGATGAACCACTTACAGACGTTATATAAGAAGAAAAAAGTCCGCCCGTGCAAGACTCGGCAGAAGTAATCTTTAATTTCTTTTCAATAAGAAGATTAACCACATTTTGAGATTTTATTTTTATTCTATCCATAGTATCATCCTAAACAAAAATAACTTGCACTAAAAACATATATATAATCGTGCCTAAACCTATACTAATAAGTACATTTCTTTTAACAATTTGAAAAACAGCTACTATAATTATAGATATTATTTCAGGCAAACCATAAGGGAATTTTATTATATTTATATCTTTTATGCAATATATTACAAGAAGAGCTATCATAGCATAAGGCATTATATCACCCAAATATTTAATATATCTTCTCTCAGCAATAGACTTTCTTATTATTATAAAAGGCAAAAATCTTAAAATAGCCGTTGCAAAAACAATTATTAATGCCGTTATAAAAAGTTCTTTATTAGTCATTAACATTTATTTTACCTTCTTTATGCTTATCAAAATTATAACTAACACTTATCACTATAAATATTAAAATCATAGAAAGCACTATAAATATATTAGTTTTAAATATCAAAATAGGTATAGAACATACAAGCCCTATAATAGCCCCCTTATGATTATTATCACTATCAAGCCACTGCTCTACAAATATCACCACAAATAGAGCAGTTAAAACAAAATCAAGTCCCTTAGTATTAAATTTAACTACATTTCCTATCAAACAGCCAATCAAAGTACCCAAAGCCCAATAAATATAATCAAAAAAAGAAACAAAAAATAAAAACGCTTTTCTATTTATATTTTTAGGCACATTGCCGCTGCAAAGTATAGAAAAAGTTTCATCGCTCAAAGAAAATATTAAAAAAGGCTTTAATAAACCAGTTCCTTTATATTTGCTTACCATTGATATACCATAAAAAGACATTCTTGAATTTACTGTTAATGTTAATATAAAAGCATATATAGGGTTAAAAGGAGCTAAAAACAAATAATTTATAGCTACATACTGCATACTTCCGCAATATGCCGCCATACTCATAAATATAGCAAGAAAAGTGCTAAAACCCTTTGCCTTCATCAATATGCCATAAGCCATACCCAAAAATAAATACCCTATAAGAACTGGTATAGTCTTTGGAAGAGCATATTTTAATGTAGAAACTAATTCTTCTTTATTCATATTTTTATGTTTTTTAATTATTTGTTAAATTATTGAATAGATATCATAATTAAATATAAATTTATGTCAATATTATATTTTTGATTTTATATTTTTTACTTTGTTTTCATCAGTATATTTAACGCTAAACTCAGGAGGTCTTAAAGTGGCCCCCATAAACACATTTTCATTTCTATATTGCATAACACTTTCAACTGTTTTGTTTGCTGTCATATGATATTCATTTGCTTTAACAGTATCTTTTATATATTCAATGTTTCTTTCATTTATTCCGCTTCCTGGCATTATTATTATTTTATCATTATATTTTTCAACTAATTCTTTTAATTTTATTATACCGCTCATAACATTAGCTTCACCGCCTGAAGTAAGTATCCTCTCAAACCCAAGCGATATAATATCCTCGCATGCTTTATTTAAATCAGAACTTACATCTATTGCCCTATGAAATGTTGCCTTGCTGCTTCCCCATAAATCTAACAATTTAGAACATCTCTCTTTATCAACTTTTCCCTCTTTTGTAAGTATTCCAAACACTATGCCGTCAATTTTTAATTCTTTCATGAGTTTTATTTCTCTTTTCATTATTTCAAACTCAATATCATTATAACAAAAATCTCCTCCCCTAGGACGTACCATTGCATATATTGGTTTATTTACCTTTTCTCTTGCTAATTCCAAAACTCCATAACTTGGAGTTGTACCGCCCTCAAACATATTGCCGCAAAGCTCAACTCTGTCAGCTCCCCCTTTTTCAGCATTAATGCAAGACTCTACACTGTCCACGCATATTTCTATTTTTATATTTTTATTCATGTTATTTATACCTAATAAATTTATATTTAAAAACATCTAAATTATACTAAAAAAATATTAATTGTCAAAAATTAATATTAATAAATTATAACTACATTCAAAAAAATTTAGAAATATATTTATATAATTAAATTTATTGATATTTATTTTTATGGGTTTATAATATATTAGAGTAATTAAAAAAGGCGGTTTATATGGAAATAGGTGCTTATAGAAACAATACTATAAATAACATTACAAATATTTCAGCTGTTTCAGCAAATAAAAAAACCCCAATAAGTGAAGTAGGTGTATGTAAGACTTGCGCTAATAGAACATATCAAGACGGCTCTAATGATATAGGAGTATCTTTCAAAACACCAACACATATAAGCCCTTCAAATGCCCCATCAGCTGTAGCCTCACACGAACAAGAGCATGTTGCAAACAATGAAAGAAATGCTCAAAAGTCTGGAGGTGAAGTATTATTTCAAAATGTTACATTAAACACATCTATATGCCCAGAATGTAAAAGAGTTTATGTTTCTGGAGGCGTAACAAAATCAGCAATATCCGCCCCAAAAGATAAGGGGAGCAATGTTGATATTTATGCTTAAATTAAGCAATAGGCATTATACTAAAGTTCATTGATTCTATTACTCTAAGCAAAGCATAAGCTGTATCTAATGAAGTAATACATGATATATTATTTTCAGCAGAAGCACGTCTCAATTCTAAACTATCAGAATGAGTTTTGCTGTCGGTTGCTATTGTATTAATAACATAATCAACTTTTCCTAATCTTATAGTATCTATTATATCTTCAAATCCGCTTTCATAAATCTTTGAAACTTCTTTTATATAAAGACCCTCTTTTCTAAGGAAATTAGCAGTTCCTTTTGTAGCATATATTCCGTATCCTATATTAGAAAATCGCTTTGCCATATCTACAATTTCAGGCTTATCATCATCTGCTATTGTAAAAAGAACATTTCCTTGAAGAGGTATTTTTATTCCGCTTGCAATTAGTGCTTTATAAAGTGCTTTTTCAAAGTTAATATCAAAACCCAATGCCTCACCTGTACTTTTCATCTCTGGACCAAGCACAGTGTCTACTTTTCTTAATTTGGCAAAAGAAAATACAGGAGCTTTAACAAATACTTTGTTAGATTCTTTTTTATATAAATCGTTATACCCTTGTTCTTTTAATGATTTTCCAAGTATGCACATTGTAGCAATATTAGCCATAGGTACATTAGTTATCTTGCTTAAGAAAGGTACTGTTCTACTGCTTCTAGGATTAACTTCAAGAACATATACATTATCATCTCTATCAACTATAAATTGTATATTGTAAAGCCCTATAAAATTAAATCCTTCTCCTATTCTTTTTGTATAATCAATAATACTGTCTTTTACTTTTTTAGAAATAGTTTGAGGAGGGTATACGCTTATAGAATCTCCAGAGTGAATACCCGCTCTCTCTATATGCTCCATTATGCCTGGTATAAATACATTATGCTCATTGTCAGAAATAGCATCAGTTTCTATTTCTTTTCCTACAATATATTTATCAATTAATATAGGAGCTTTATTGCTAACTTCTTTTACAGCAGTCTCCATATATATTTTTAAAGCAGCATCATTATAAACTATCTCCATAGCACGCCCGCCTAATACATAACTAGGACGCACCAAAACAGGATATCCTATTTTGTTTGCTATTACTAAAGCTTCATCAACAGTTATAGCAGTTTCCCCTTTAGGCTGAGGTATATTAAGAGATTTTAGCATCTCTTCAAACTCATGTCTGTCTTCAGCTCTGTTAATATTTTCTAAAGAAGTGCCAAGTATATTAACCCCATGCATTACAAGTTTTTCAGCTAAGTTAATGGCAGTCTGACCTCCAAATTGAACAATAACCCCTTTAGGTTTTTCAAGCTCCACTATATGCATAACATCTTCTATAGTGAGAGGTTCAAAATAAAGTTTGTCAGATATTGAAAAATCTGTTGATACTGTTTCAGGGTTATTGTTTATTACTATAGCCTCATAACCTGCTTCTCTTATAGTCATAACAGAGTGAACTGTAGAATAATCAAACTCAACTCCCTGTCCAATCCTTATAGGTCCAGAACCTAAAACAATAATGCTTTCTTTATCGCTTTTTATAGATTCATTTTCTTGTTCATAAGTAGAGTAGAAATAAGGAGTCTCACTTTCAAACTCTCCCGCACAAGTATCAACCATTTTATATACTGGAACAATACCATTTTCATGTCTTAATTTGTATATATCAATTTCTTCCACTCCCCAAACTTTGGCTATATAACTATCAGAAAAACCTCTCTCTTTAGATTCTCTTAAAATATCTATATCCATTTTATTTTTAGATAATTTATTTTCTAACTCTATTATATTTTTTATTTTATCTAAAAAGAATTTATCAATATGAGTAATATCTATTATGTCTTTTATATCTTCTTTTCGTCTTATAAGTTCGGCTATAATAAATATTCTTAAATCATCTCTTAATTCTATACGCTCCCATAATTTTTTTGTGGTATATTCAGAAACATCTTTATGAATTATATGGTCGCATTTTATTTCAAGAGAGCGAACAGCTTTTAGAAATGATTCTTCAAAATTACGCCCTATGCTCATCACTTCGCCTGTAGCTTTCATCTGTGTGCCTAATTGTCTGTCTGCGTTAGGGAATTTATCAAATGGAAGTCTTGGGAATTTTGTAACTATATAATCAATAGAAGGCTCAAAACAAGCAAAACTTTTTTTAGTGATAGGGTTAAGTATTTCATCTAAAGTCATACCCACCGCTATTTTTGCACTTATTTTAGCAATAGGGTAGCCTGTAGCTTTACTAGCCAAAGCACTTGAACGAGATACCCTAGGATTAACCTCTATTATATAATACTTAAAGCTATTAGGGTCTAATGCAAGCTGCACATTACAGCCCCCGCATATTTTTAAAGCTCTTATTATTTTAAGGCTCACATTTCTAAGCATTTGATTTTCTCTGTCGCTTAGTGTCTGACAAGGAGCAACAACTATGCTATCTCCCGTATGTATTCCAACAGGGTCAACATTTTCCATATTACATACCACTATTGCATTGTCATTATTATCACGCATAACCTCATATTCTATTTCTTTGTATCCCGCAATGCTCTTTTCAACCAAACATTCATGAACAGGGCTTATTTTTAATCCAGTCTCGCATATCTCAATTAATTCTTTTTCATTGCGTGCAAACCCGCCTCCAGTTCCCCCAAGTGTATATGCAGGACGCACAACCAAGTGATATCCTATTTTGTTTGCAAACTCTATTGCCTCTTCAACACTATGCACAATCACACTTTCTGGCACTGGCTCGTTTATATCATTCATAAGCTGTTTAAAAAGCTCTCTGTCTTCTGCAGTGTTTATAGCATTCAAGTCCGTTCCTAATACTTCAACATTGTATTCGTCTAATATACCGCTTTCAGCAAGCTCAACTACTAAATTAAGACCTGTTTGTCCTCCAAGAGAACCTAATATTGCATCTGGTCTCTCTTTATAAATTATTCTCTTAGCAAAATCCAAATTAATAGGCTCAATATATACTTTATCTGCTATAGCGGCATCAGTCATTATTGTAGCAGGATTTGAATTTATAAGCACAACTTCGTATCCTTCCTCTTTCAAAGACTGACAAGCTTGTGTACCTGCATAATCAAACTCTGCAGCCTGTCCTATAATGATTGGTCCTGAACCTATTACTAATATTTTTTTTATATCTGTTCTTTTAGGCATTTTTCTCTCCATAATTGTTATTCATCATATCAATAAATTTATCAAATAAATATTTGCTGTCCTCTGGTCCTGGATTAGATTCTGGGTGATATTGAACAGAGAATACTGGGAATTTTTTATGTTTTACTCCCTCGCAGCTTTCATCATTTAGAGATATATGAGTTAAAATTAAGTCTGTATTTACTAAACTCTCTTTTTCAACGGCATAACTATGATTTTGACTTGTGATGCTCACTTTATTAGTCTCCAAATCTTTAACAGGGTGATTTCCTCCTCTGTGCCCGAACTTTAATTTTATAGTATTAGCACCGCATGCCAAACTTATAAGCTGATGCCCCAAACATATTCCAAATATTGGCACTTTTCCTATAAGCTCTTTTATTGTATTGATTGATTCATTTACATCTTTTGGGTCGCCTGGTCCGTTTGAAAGCATTACTCCGTCTGGATTTAAACTCATTATGGTTTTAGAATCTGTATCATAAGGCACTACTATCAAATCGCAATCTCTTTTACTTAACTCTCTTATTATTCCAAGTTTTGCCCCGAAATCTATTAGCACAACTTTTTTACCTCTATTTGGTATAGGAAATGCATTTTTTGTGGAAACTCTTTTCACATGGTCATTCATATATGGTGTATCTTTAAGCATTTTTACTATATCATCTTTATTTTCTATAGTGTCGCTCATTATAGCTTTTAATGTTCCTAATTTTCTAATCTTTCTTGTTATAGCTCTGGTATCAATATTTTCTATAGCAGGAATATTTTTTAGTTTCAAAAACTCATCTATACTTTCTGCACTCCTAAAATTATTAGGACTTTTACAAGCCTCTTTTACTATAATACCAAATATTGCAGGATTAAGGCTTTCAAAATCATCTCTGTTTATACCATAGTTTCCGATTAAAGGATAAGTCATAACAGTTATTTGCCCGCAGTATGATAAATCGGATAACACTTCCTGATAACCTGTCATAGATGTATTAAAAACTAATTCACCTATTTTGAAATTATCAGCACCAAAACCAAGTCCTTCATAATGACTTCCGTCTTCAAGTATTAAATAACGTTTCAAATTTTACCTTCCTATAATTCTAAATTTTTTTTAGATTTTTGCTTAAAATAAAAAAAAGATTGGAAATCAACCGAAAGTCAATTTCCAATCTTTTTCTAAGATTATTATAAAACTGCTTAACTCGCAGAATTCTTTTTATTTGAAAATGTTTAAAAATCATAACTTTATTTTATTTTTTATTTTAAATAACTATAACATATATAATTAATATTACAATCATTTTTTATAAAAACAAAATAAAAGCCTATATAATTATTTTAAATTATTTTGTGCTGGGACCAAACTTAAATCCTACCTGCAAACCTATATCAAAACTAGAATAAGCAATATCTTCAACTATCAAATATCTGCCAAAATTAGGGAAATTATTATTATTAAGTAAATCATTATTAACAGAATAAACAGTAGGCTCTAAACCAAAATCATATCCTAAATATAATCCCACATTAATAGCTAAATTTTCCATAAAAAATATAGAATAATCAAAAGTTAATTTTATATAAGGTATAACTTTATTATCAAAACCGTTTGAAATATCATTGTAAGTTATTTTTGTATTAGATTTAATATCACCATTTTTTGAATAAAGTTTTCCAGCTAAAGGTATCTTCACTCCTCCGCCAATTCCTATAGCAAAATTATAAATATTAAACTTTGGAAGTAGTCCAACTTGAAGACTTTCAAAAGTATAAGTATCAGAAATATTTTTGTTAAGCTTACTTATATAAGAATAACTATCATGACTATAACCCAATTCTCCAAGAACACTTACTCCCATATTAGTATTAATAGCAAACATATATCCAATTTGAGCAGACACTCCAGCATCAAACCCTATACCATTATTTTTAGCAACAGCATTTCTCATAACTCCATTATTGATATTATCATAATATTGAGCCAAATCAGTAAAGTCATAATCATAAACCCCAAAACTCATACCAATAGGAACATTTAAAATAAATTCAAAACCGCTATTTGCAAAGCTTGTAGCCGTTATAAAAATAAAAGCAAAAATAGAAAATATAAATTTTTTCATAAATTTCACCACCAATTTTATAATATAATAATAATATATATATTATTATAACTTTTTCATAACTTTTTTCCATAATTTTATATATTTTTATTTATAAATACAAAAAATAAATATTTTCTAATATCCAATAATAGCAGAATCAGTTCTATAATCACACCCGCCATATAATACATCATTCTCATTTCTAAATACTATCTGCCCTCTTCCAAAATATCCAAAGCCATTTAATTTATCTTTTTTAACTACATTATGCCCCTTGCTTTGAAGCTCTGATGCTAAATTATTATCAAAATTATGTTCTAACTCTATATTTTTTTCGCCAACCCATTGCCATCTTGGCTTATCTAATGCACTCTGCGGATTAAGGTTATCATCTATCATATTTCTTAAAACCTGTAAATGTCCCTGAGGCTGCATAAAAGCCCCCATCACTCCAAATGCACCAATAGGTTTATTGTCTTTGCATAAAAAACCAGGTATTATAGTGTGATAAGGCTTTTTTCTTGGTGCTATAAAATTCGCTGATGATTTATCTAAAGAGAAATTAGCCCCCCTATTATGCAATGCAATCCCCGTTTCTGGTATTACTATACCCGAACCAAAGCCCATGTAATTACTCTCTATAAAAGAAACCATATTTCCATAAGAATCTGCCGCAGCTAAATAAACTGTATCCCCACTATTAAATATATAATTCGAAGGTTCTAATGCTTTATTTTTTGTTATAAGTTTTGCTCTTTCTTTGGCATATTCTTTTGAAAGCATTTCCTCAATTCTTACTTTCATGTGTTTTTCATCTGCTATATATTTTTTTGTATCTGTGAATGCAAGTTTTAATGCTTCTATATCATAATGCGTATTTAACTCATCAAAATTACTAAGTATATTTAATGCCATGAGCACTGTTATTCCATGTCCATTGGGAGGTATCTCATAAACATCATAACCTCTATAGTTTGTAGTTATAGGCTCTACCCAACTCGGATAATAATCATTTAAATCTTCTTTAGATAAATAGCCTCCATATCTTTTCATAAATCTATCTATTTTCTCAGCAATCTCGCCCCTATAAAAACTCTCTGCATAAGTGCTTCCTATTTCAAATAAAGTCTTAGCATGATGAGGAAGCTTTACAATACTTCCAACTTCTGGAGCTTTGCCGTTAAAACTGAAAGTATCAAACCAATATTTAAACTCTTCTCTTTTATTGTTATCAGAAACTTTCAAATAATTATTAAAAGCAATATTCCAATCGAAAGCTACTTGCGGCTGTAATGCATATCCATCTTCTGCATATCTGATAGCAGGCTCTAAAACTTCTAACAATTTTAACTTACCAAATTTTTTACTTAAAGAAGCCCATGTAGCAGGAATGCCTCCAACAGTGATAGGTATTAGTCCATAATGAGGAACACTATCTAAATTAAGCGACAATATTTTATCAACATCTAAATTTTTTGGTGAAAATCCGCTTCCATTTATAGCATGCAATTTATTATCAAAATAAACTATAGCAAAAGCATCTCCTCCAAGACCATTAGAAGTAGGCTCTACAACTGTCAAAGCAGCCGCTGCTGCAATGGCACTGTCTATTGCATTTCCGCCTTTTTTTAATATTTCAATACCAGCCTCTGTTGCTAATACATTACTGCTTGCAACCATCCCCTTACTCCCAAATACAACATTTCGAGTAGAATTATATTCATTATTATAAAAATTAAATCTCATTAAAAATACCTTAAAATATTTATTATATAAAATTATACATTATAAAAAAAATATCACCATTTAATTATAAAAATTTATTTATAATTAAATACAAAGATTCTACCCATATTTTTATTCTCCCTCATGCAACTTTAAAAATATAAATTTATTTTCCTTATGTTGCTCAATTATAAACTCTAACTTCCCTATCTTTTATAAAATTTATAGTCTCCGCCAACGCACGCTAAACTAAACAAAAATATATAAATCAACTAAAAATACAATTTAAACTTATATTGACAAGTTTATTTAACGTGCGGAAAATATGCTTATATACTAATCAAAGCCTATGTGCTTTTTTAGTTTGCATTATGAAATATAAAAGTCATAATTTTAAATAATACATAAAACTAATAAAAAAGAGCATAGTATTAAAATACAGCAAAAAATACTATAATAACTATTTCCTAATATTTATCCAAATACTAAACAGATTTTTTTATACTGTAGTATTGACTATATTGTGCTTTTATTATATACTAATTTCAAAATTATTGTTAACTTTTTTGGAGGAAATGATGGCAAGAGTATGTGAAATATGTGGCAAAGGTAAACAGAATGGACATAGCGTTAGCCACTCAAATATTAAAACTAAACGCTCATTCAATGCTAACTTGCAAAATATAAAAATTGAACTTAATGGTTCTACTAAAAAAGCTTTAGTTTGCACTAAATGTATTAAAGGAAATAAAGTAGTAAAAGCTAAATAATGAAAGTAGAAATTGGAAAATTCGCAGGTTTTTGTGACGGTGTTAAATATGCAGTTGAAAAAACTTTTTCGCAAGCTTCTAAAAGCAACGAAGAGATCTATGTAGATGGTCATCTCATACATAATCCTCAAACATTAGATATGCTTGAAAAAACAGGAGTTAAAACCTACGAAGATACTGATGATATGTCTGTGCTTGATGATAAAACTGTAATTATAAGAGCACATGGCATATCTCCAGAAAGAAGAGAAGCTCTATCTAATCATGCAAAAAAAATAGTTAATCTTACTTGCAAATATGTCGCAAAAATACAGGCTTTGGTAAAAAAACACAGTTCATTAGGATACAGAGTTATTGTTATAGGAAATCCCAATCACCCTGAAATTATTGGGGTATGCGGTTTTGCAAAAGATGTTTATGTTGTTTATAAAGACGAAGATATAGACAAGCTTCCAGAAGATGATAAAAAAACTCTAATAGTAGCTCAAACAACCCTTCAAAAAGAAACATTTAACAAATTCGTTTCTCAAATACAAGATAAATACAAAAACTCTGAATTAATAATAAAAAATACAATATGCGAAGCTACCGAACAAAGACAAAATGAAATATTGGATATAGCTAAAAGAAATGATGTAGTCCTTGTTATAGGCGGAAGTGAGAGCAGCAATACCAGAAACTTATACAAAATAGCTTCCAGTATAAAGCCTTCATTTTATGTAGAGTTTAAAGAAGATTTGGAAAAAATAGACCTTACTCCCTACAAAAACGTAGGTATAATGGCAGGTGCATCAACTCCTGATTGGTTAATAGAAGATATTGCTCAAACTATAAAAGATAATTATTCAAGCAGTTTTTATAGAAGTATTAATAAAGTATTTGATTTTCTTAATTATGGTTATATATTCTTTTCCTTTGGTGCTTTCTTAATGTCTTATGCTATTTATGATATTTTAAATAAACCCTTTCAATATAGAATAGGGGTGATAGTGGCTTTATATTATTTATTTATGAGTTTGGGTAATGGATACAGCAATTATACCATTAAAATTAGCGACAAAAGACGTTATCTCTTCTACCAAAAATATAAACCTGCATTTTTAACCATAATTATAGTAAGTGCATTTATTATGTTTTATAATGCTTATAATATAGATACAGGAATATTAATGCTCACCATACTATCCACACTTTTAGGTACAGCATATAACATTAGCTTTGAAAAAAATGATAGATTTAATAATTCTTTTTTCTTTAGGCTTTTTAAAAGATTAGTTCCATTTAAGGCTATAATAATATCTATTGCAGTTACTACTCTTTTAAATGGTTCCATATTACTTCTTAATAGAAACATATTAAAAGATAATACATTATCTTATTTATTTTCTGTAAGCATAGTTTTTATATTTATGTTTATAAGACAAGCTTTAATAGAAATAAAATTTTCACAAAGTGATAAAATAGCAGGAGCTGTTACTTTAACTACTTATATAGATTCGGATAAATTGGCAATTATAACAGCTATTATACCAATAATACTATTAATAGGAGTAATTATTGCAAATATATTTTTCTCAGATTTTAATAGTATAAAATATTTTATACCAGTTTTATATAGCAGTATAATATCGTTTATAGTAATGAAAAAAAAGATTATAACAAGCAGGCATTTATTTTCTATATTGATAGATTCTACATTATATATATTATTTTTAGCGGCATTAATTTAATTTTAAGTAAAACTTTAATTTACAAAAAAATTTAATACCGCTAATGATTATTCCTTTCTTCTAAAAAGTGAAGAAGATGATGATTGCAAGTGATTTGCTCTTAAATCTATAAGTTCAAATATAGTAGCAGAAGATAAACTTTCTCTCAAAGCTTTAGGCGTTTTAAGTAATTTAATAATCTCTTCATTTACCATCCACTCTTCATCATAATTACTGCTAATTGAATCTCTTGGCGCATATATCATATTGCTTCTTGCTAATACAATAAATCTATTATTTTCATCATAATAGCCTAATTCAGCAATAAAATAAGCATGAGGCATAGCTAAATTAATATATCTATCTCCATAAATTGCATTAACATCAACTTCTCTATGTATTTCGCCATTTGTAATATCATAACCAAACACATGAAATATCCTTACAGATATTCTGCGGTTTTTTAAAGAATGATAAGAAACATCGTTATCGGATATATCCCAATAAAAAAAGCACCATTCAGGGTCTCTCATCATCAAAGTTAATTTAGTTTCATTATATCTATCAGGCAATTCTCTAACAATATCAACATCATCAGGTATATATTGTGGTTTTTCTTCTTCTTCAACTTTTACTTCAATAATTATCTCTTCTTCTTTAGTTTTTTTGGCAGTTTTTTTTGCTGTTGTTTTTTTAACAGCAGCAGTTTTTTTAGTAGCTGTTTCTTTTTTTGCTGCTGTTTTCTTTACAGATGCTGCTTTTTTTACAGTAGCTGATTCTTTTACAGGAACAGCCTTTTTAGATGCAGTTTTTTTTGCAGCAGAAGCAGATGTTGTTTCTTTTTTTACTAATTCTTTTTTTGCGGTCGTTTTTTTAGGGGCAGATTCTTCTTTTGACACAGATTTTTTTACTGTTGTTTTTTTAGGAGCGGCGGCTACATCTTTTTTTACAGCTGCTTTTTTTACAGCGGTTTCTTTTTTAGTGGTAGTAGTTTTTTTGGTTGTGGCCATAAATAATTCTCCATAGGTGTAGGATTTTTTAAATATGTAATAATCGTTATGTAAATTATAGGATAAATAACTATATTGTCAATAACTTTTTTACTTTTTTATTTTTATATTATTTTTATATTTATTACGATAATTATTGCATATTATTATTTTTAGGGGTAAATGTGAAAAAATATATTATATTAGTATTTACTATTTTTACTGCTATTTTATTAGCTCAAGAAGATTTCTCTGTTCCTATGACTCCAAGTAAGGATCAGCAATTAGATATAGTAGCAAAATATGGAAGTTCTTTAAGTAAATTTGATGGAAGCACAAAAGCGTATGCTCAATTAAAATATTGCATCAGTATATTAGATTCTAGAAATAAAAAGGAATTAAAAGAACATCCAGCATATTCAACTTTAGGTGATGTTTATATGTATGGAGCTACATATTTGCAAAAAGAGTACAAAGAAGAAAAAATCATAGAAATGTATAATAAGGCTTTAGAGTTGAGAAGTGATCCTAATTCTTATTATTCTCTTGCTCTTATATATAAAAATAAATATGATAATGCTGTTAAAAAAAATGATGCTGCTAAAGAAGTAGAATATGGTAAAAAAGTTTATGATAATTTTGATAAATTTGTTATCTTATCTGGAAGCGGCAATGTAAAAAAATATAAAGATATTTTAGATTATTTTAGAACTTATAAATAAAAAACATGATTAAAGAAATATTTAAATATTTAAAATATAGAATTGATAGAATGCTTAATAAAGGGTTATTCTATCAATTAATGCTTTTAGTTTGTGTTATAATAATTATTCTCTTAATAGTCTCTGCTTTTATAATACTTGTTTTTAATTATCCTATAAAAGATGCTTTTTGGGATAGCTTGATGCAATTTATAGATACAGGAAATATATCATCTGTAGATGGAAGTTTTGGGCTTGTTATTACTTTCTTAATGGTTACTTTTATAGGGGTATGCGGCTGGGGCTCTCTCATTGCTATGATTAACAAAGCATTACAAGATAGAATAAATAATTTGAGTAAGGGTAATGCTTTCATTATGGAAAAGGGGCATTCTATAATACTTGGATATGGCGAAGAGGCACTTACTATTATAGAAGAGTTCTTAATTGCAAAAATTAAAAATATAGTTTTACTTTCTGAACATAATGTTGATATTATTAGAAAAAGGGTTTCCTTTATTAAGGGTTATAGAAAATCTAATATTATTATAAGAGAAGGCTCTACTAGCAGAATAGAAAACATAAAACTTCTTAATATAAAAAAATGCTCTAGTATATCTATTATTAATAATGATGATACTGAGTCATTAAATATTTTACTTGCATTGAAAAAGATTCTAAGTGAAGAAAGAGATGCTAATGATGAAAAGATTAATATATGCCTTTTGGTTCATAATGAGGATACTATAGAGATAATAAAATCTATGGAAGACGAAAATTTTACCGTGCATATACTTTATAAATATGAGTTATTGTATAAACTTATTTCTCAAAGCATTATATATACAGGTCTTAGCAGTGTGTATGAGGATTTATTTTCTAATGATGGCAATGATTTTAAAATAGAAAGCAATCATAATTTTGAAAATGATATATTTGAAGAAGCTGCTTTAAAATATATGAATAAAGGAATCATACTTGTAGGTATAATAGAAAATGATATGGAGTTTTTAAAAGTACCTGACAGTAAATATACAATAAAGAAAAATGATAAATTGGTTACTCTTTATAAAAATAATGATAAAAACGATATCATAACTGCAAATAAAAATGATAAGTATAATAATAACATAGTTCATAATATTTTGTTAATATCTGAAGAGAAAAATAATAATGATGTTGTAAGAGAGATAAAAGAGTATATAGAAAATGCAAACTTAGAATCTTTAAGTTATGATGCTATAAAAATGCATAAAAATAAATATCAATTTCTATTAGAAAAAATAAAAAGCTCTAACATAACAAAAATAGTTTTAATATCAGAAGACAGCATAACAGATGCCAAAAGCATAAATATACTTCTTATCATAAGACAAATAATAAAAAAAGAAAATATACAATTATCTATATTATCTTTATTAGATTCTATACAGAAAAGAAATTTAATATATTCTGATGATGTTAGAGATTTTATAGTAAGCGGTAAATTAATAGGTATGCTTATGGCTCAGGCTTCTATTGATTATAATATATTATATTTATTTTACGGACTTTTAAGTAAAAATGGAAAAGATATAATAATATCATCATATTCCAAATATTTTAATGAAAACAAAACTTTTAAAGATGCTTATTTTGATTTGCTTGATAGAGGAATTATCATAATAGGAATAAAAAGATATGATGATATACTTTTAAATCCTCCTCAAGACTTTTTATTAGAAAGCAAAGATGAAATAATTATAATAACAACAAGTTATATATAAAAAATATTTTCTATATTCTGGGAACTTTTAATCATATATATTCGTCTAACAATAATATAAAATACTACTAAGGGGTATACCTATGAAAAGAAATATTTTTATTATCTTGGCATTATTAATAACAACAATTATATCTAATGCCCAAACAGCAAAAACTAATGAGATTGTGTACGAGCTTGACAATGTGAAAGTTGTCAATAAAAATGGCTTGGCTGTCAAAGATTTTATATCTTTATGGAAGTCTGATCCAAACATCGTATTAATTGATGTTAGAACACCAGAAGAGATAAAACAAACAGGAACTATCAAAGGTGCTATTAATATTGATTATAGGGCTAAAGGCTATGCTAAAAAAATATTGTCATTAGATAAAAATAAAAGATATATGTTTTATTGTAAAAGTGGAGGACGTTCAGGCAAAACAGTTCAATATATGCTTGACAATGGATTTAAAAATGTGAACTATCTTAAAGACGTCGGATATACAGAATTGAATGCTGCTTTAAAATAAAAGTAATTTTTCACTAAACAAAATAAAGGAGACTGTTTTTATTACAGCCTCTTTTTTATTTGTATATAAATCACTTTCTTTAAATTTGTATTTAAAATAAATCATTAATATAAAAATATTGAGATTTTTATAAATATGCTATACTATGAATATATCAAATATAAAATAAAATATTAAATTTAATTATGTTATGAAACTTATAAATAAAGATAAAAGCAAATAAAAAATTATAAGGGAGTATTTATGAAAAGATACTTAATAATGAAGAACTATAGAAATATTAATCCCGTTATAATAAATAAGGATAATAGAAACATCTATGATGAAGAAAAATATGGCAGATACTATTTAGGTTCTATGGAAAACGGAGATTTAATAATTAATATAGGTCAAAATGGTATTGGAAAAAGTAATATTTTAGATGCTGTAAATGATTTCTTTACTTCAAATAATTATCAATATGATAATAAACCAAGAATGGATGAATATGCTAATTGTTTACCAGAGTTGGAATTAATAATAGAAGTTGATAGCGGAAACAAATATAAATTAAATCAAAACAATACAATAACAGGATATGATAATAATAAAAATTTTGATAATGGATTTATAGGTTGGTTTTTGAAATATTTAAGATTAGAATATGGATATTATGAACAAGAGTTAAAGATTATATTCAATTACTTAAAAAACGAGGCAAGTATTCATATACTAACAATGCTTTTAAAATTGTATTTTTATGAACTTAGATTAACTTATTATAATAATAATTATAATAATAATTATAATAATAATTATAATAATAATTATAATAATAATTATAATAATAATTATAATATACAGAATATATATAATTACTTACAAAGAAACCATACCGAAAAAGAATTAATTGAATATATAGAAAAAATATATAATGAAAATACAGATATACAAACAATAGATATAGATATAGATATAGATATAGATATAGTTAGAATGCTTACTCAATATGATATTGAAAAATATAAGCTTAATCAAGATAATATTAATGATATTATAAACAGCAAAGTTTATATTCATAATCATAATTATATAAAATCTGATGAGCTTAATATACATAAAAATAATATAAAAGAGTCATTATTTTTAAAATCATTATTTAAATCTACAGGAAATAAAGATATTTATAATGAGCTTATTAATAATTATGATAGAATATCCTCAGATACTTCATATTTAACTCAAAAAGAAAATGAAATTAATAATTTATTAAAGGAGACCATATCTACAAAATTTAATGAATTATACAAGTCAAATAACGAATATGTTTTTAAGATAAGATTAGAAACTGACTATATAAAAATATATTTTAAAAGTAAAAACGGACTTACAAATCTTGATAATGAATCAGACGGTTTTCAATGGTTTTTCTCTTTATTTTTCAATACAATAAATCCTAATGAATTAAAGAAAGGAGATATCATTATTATTGATGAGCCAGAACTCCATTTATCTGTGCCTTTAATAAAGGAATTGAGGGACTTTTTAAAAACATTTGCTAAAGAGAATTCTATTCATATAATAATGTCCACACAAAATCCTTACTTTATAAATATAAACTATTTAGATGAAGTAAGAATAATAAAACCTATAGAAAATTCAGAAGGAGTAAAAATAGAAAATAACTTCTCAGCAATATACAAGAGGAATCCTGATAAACTTCAGGAAATAATAAATAGCTTCGGAGTTAATCATCGAGATATAACAAGAAACCATAAAATTATATTTGTAGAGGGAATAATTGATTATGCTTATCTTACAGCTTTTAAGCTTTTAAAAGAATATAAAGAAGGTAAACCAGTAAATATAGCCTTTATTCCTATTGGCGGTCTTGGAAAAAAGCAGGATACGGAATATAAACAAGATATTATTGATATTTTATGCGAAATAGATAAAAGACCTATGCTATTGATTGATGGTGATAATATGGCAGAAGAATTTGAAAATTTAGCGAGTGGCACATCATTAAATATTACGAAACTTTCAGATATAGATTCTTCATTTACTGTTATAGAAAATTTATTCTCTGATAATGACAAAAAAAAATTTAAATCTATGATAGAAAATAAAAATAGCAGAGAGGCTAGTATATTCAAAAATAATATTCTTAAATTAGAATTTGAAGAAGAAACAATAAATAATTTCTTTGGAGTTATAAATAAATATTCTCATATAGGAGATAATCAATAAAAATAAAAGGGACTGTTTATCACAGCCCCTTTATAATCTCAAAAATTATTTTTCTACTTCTTTTTTGTATTTAATTAAGCCCTGTTTCAAAATCTCCATAGCTCTTTTTATGTCTCTTGCCTCTAATGCATAGCACATTCTAATCTCGTCTTTACCTAAGCCTGGAGTTGCATAAAAACCTTCACCAGGAGCAAACATAACAGTTTCATTATCAAGATTAAAGTCTTTAAGCAACCAAATAGCAAAATCTTCAGCATTTTTTACAGGAAGTTTAGCAAGTACATAGAAAGCTCCCTCAGGCTCTTTCATTACAACGCCGTCCATCTTTGTAAGCTCTTCAAACATGATTTTTCTTCTGTTATCATATTCTTTTCTAGCATCTTCAAAATAGTTATCAGGCAAATCATATAAAGCAGCAGCCCCAACCATCTCAAGTGTAGGAGCAGATAATCTTGCCTGACATTCTCTAAATACAGCAGTGCTAAATGCCTTATTTTTACTTATTACACATCCAATCCTAGCACCGCAAGCAGAGAATCTTTTTGATATAGAGTCAACTATAACAACATTATCAGACAAGTCTTTATAAGTACCAAAACTTATAGCCTTTCTGTCGCCGTAAACAAACTCTCTATAAACTTCATCACTTATAATAAACATATTATGCTTTTTAGCAAGATAAGCAATATCATCAAGTTCCTCTTTTGTAGATACAACCCCAGTAGGGTTTGAAGGATTTGAAAACATATATGCTTTGGTTTTTGGAGTAATATGCTTTTCTATCTCATCACGATTTGGAAGATGGAATCCTTGTTCTGCATAAGTGCGAACGGCATTTCTTTTTATATCTAATACATCATAAAAACTGTTATAATTAGCATAATAAGGTTCTGCCACTAATATTTCATCACCTTCATCAAAAATAGCTAATAAAGTAAATAATAATCCCTCACTGCCGCCATTAGTGATGTTAATTTCATCTTCTTCATAATGGACGCCTATTTTTTTCTCATAGTATTCTTGTATTTTATTTATAAGCGGTTTCATACCTCTTGAATGTTCATATTTGAGGGTTTTGCCGTTATATTTACTAATAGCTTCCAAAAATACTTTAGGTGTTTCAATATCAGGCTGACCTATGTTAAGATGATAGATTTTTATGCCTTTTTTTACAGCTTCTTCGGCATAGGGGTTTAACTTTCTTACAGGCGAAGTTTTGAGCCTTTGAATTCTTTGTGATATTTCCATTTTTTTCTCCAAAAACTTTATTATATATAGTAATATTAGAGTATATAACAAAAATTGTCAATATACAAAATGCATAACATAAATTACAACTATAAATATTATATATTTTATAATCTTTTATCCCCACCTAATAAGCTTTATGCATTATTTATATAACTATTGATTCTATATTCCACTAATATAAAACAAAAAAGTATGCCCCAACACAAGTTGTTATTAGATTATAAATTTATTCTACGCACGTTTAACAGAACTATAAATATAATTAAAAATTGTATTTATAATTAATTTATATATATTTTGTTTAATTTAGCGTGCGGTGTTTGGATTAAAAACTTAAGCAACAATTAAACACATTATTAAACCTACATACTATAATTTTTTTAGTGTTGTTTTTATTGTCAATTTGTAATAGAATATATTATAAATTTAATTTTTGGGGGGATAAATAATGATTACAGGTATATCATCAACCAGTAATACAAATAAATATGTGCAAAGCATAGGCGGTATAGAAGTTACAGTTACAACCAACCTTACAGAACAAACTACAACAATAAATGTGGCATCAAAGGTAACTGGTGGAGCTTTAAATACGGAAGCATAAAAAACCACTTCTATTATATCGTGTTTTTATTATCGTATTTTAATTTATATATTTTATATTTTTTTGGAGGTATATGAAAAATATTTTTTGTGTTTTATTGCTTATATTCTCTTGTAGGCTTTATTCTTTAACAGATGATGAAGTAAAATTTTTAAAAGCATGCGAGAATGGAAAATATGAAACTGTTATAACTATGTTAGATAGAAAGGTAAATGTAAATGTTACAACAGAAGACGGACTCACTGGTTTAATGCTTGCTTCGCATAAGGGATACCCTAATATAGTAAAACTTCTAATACGTCATAATGCTGATGTTAATATAGTGGATAATGTTGGATATAATGCATTGATATTTGCTGCTTCAGAGGGAAGAAACGATATTGCTAAAATGCTCATAAAGGCAAAAATAAATATTAATGCCAAAAACAGCTATGGAGAAAATGCTTTGCATGTTGCTTCATACAAACTCTATAGCAATGTTGTTCAAACTTTAATTGATGCTGAAATAGATATTAATGCTGTAAATAACGATGGTGATAATGCTTTGATGATGGTTTTTATGTCGGCTGCTACAAGGGAAGAGATGATGCCTACTATTGAAATATTATGTAAAAATGGAATAGATGTCAATGCTAAAGATAAAAATGGAGAATCTATAATAGCATATATAAGAGCTAACTACAAAAAAGGAGAGGCTCTAATAGAATATTTAAAGCAATATGGAGCTGTAGAGTAATAAAATAATAATAAATAATAAGCTTGAATTTTTGTCTTTTTATTATATTATATCAAATATGGAAAATAATATAAATGAAAATATAAATGTTCAGCCTCAGGAACAAAACTCTAATGATGATTCTAATTCAGCATCATTACCTAATAATGAGTTTAAAGTTTCTCTATCAAGCATAGATTATGAAGGTCCTCTTTCAATACTATTTGACATGCTTAAAAGAAGTGAGAAAAATATATACGAAGTTTCAATATTAGAAATAATTGACCAGTTTATAGAATATTTAAAAGAGCAAGCTGCATTAAATTTAGATTCTACAGGTGAGTTTTTAGTAGTGGCTTCAGATTTTCATTTATACAAATCGAAAATGCTGCTTCCTCATGATATGGATGATGATAAGTTTACAGATAGGCTTAAATTTGAAATAGTAGAGCAGATGCTTGAATTTCAAAGATATAAAATGGTTTCTGAAGAGCTTGACAGGCTTCAAGAATATTCAGATTCTATATTCGAAAGAAAAGATACAGAAAGAGTTAAGTTTTTTCAAAACAATAGCAGCAATGAAGATAATGAAATTGCTTGGAAAGATGTTACTCTTTATGATTTGGTATATGCTTTTACAAAGGTACAATTTGTACCTGAAACCGATTTGGCTGTGCTTTCTGGTATGTCTAATTTCCATATAGATAATGCTATTGATATGATAAGAATAAAATTATCTGAAGAAGATGTATTTCCATTTATAGTTTTATTTAAAGATGGAGTTACAAAAAGGCAGCTTGTTACATTTTTTCTTGCTATGCTTGAGCTTGTTAAGGAAAAAGAAATTCTATTAAAACAAGATATAAAATTCGGCGATATTTACGTATTTAAAAGAAAAGATAATAATAATAATAATAATAATGAACCTAATCAGGATTTAAATAATGAATGAAAATAAGTTTAACAATGGCTATATATTTGCTATATTAGCAGTCATAATATGGAGTACAAATTTTGTAGCTGCAAGATACCTCATAGGATTATCCCCAATAGAAATATCATTTTATAGATGGCTTGTTACTTTCTTAGTATTAACTCCTTTTTGTATAGTAAGTTTAATAAAAAATATTCATCTTTTAAAGGGGTTATGGATAAAAATTATAATAATTTCAGTGTTGGGGATTACTATTTTTAATACCTTTGTATATTTAGCAGCTCATACTTCTAATGCAACTAATATGTCTTTGATAGCTACATTATCCCCTATTATAATAGCATTAATAAGCAGAGTTCTATGGAAAAAACATTTAAGCAAAGCTCAAAAATATGGACTATTCATAATTATTTTAGGTGTTATTATATTACTCACTAAAGGAAGCATAGAAGTTATTAGCAAATTAAAATTTTCTATAGGCGATTTATATATGATTTTCGCTGTAATATTATTTGCAGTATATACTTTAACATTAAGAATAAAACCTAAAGACTTCCCTCAAACAACTTTTTTCTATCTCATGGTAGCAATAGGTCTTATCCCATTAGCAATATTAATGATCCCAAAATATATTAACAATCAAGCACATATTCTAAACTTTAATTCTGCTATGGTGCTTATATATATTGGTATATTTCCTTCAGCTTTGGGATTTATATTTTGGAATATAGCAGTGTCAAAAATAGGAGCTATGAAAGCAAGTATAATATATGATTCTGTGCCTTTTTTCTCTACAGTTGGTGCTATTATTTTGCTTCATGAAAAACCATATATAGCACAAATAATAGGAGGAGCTTTAATATTAATTGGAATTATATATTCATCTCTTGCTAATAATAATAAAAAAATAATTACGAAATAATTTTATGTATTGATTTTTCTATTATATCCATTTTCTCTTCATATTCATTAGTATTTTCTATTCTTTGAATGCCGTCATAAGCCTGCCATAATGATACTAATGATATATAATCTTCATCTCTGTCTTCTTCTTTATAATTACCATACACAATAGATGAAAGTACGCATTCAAAATCACTTGTTATTGACTTATATATATTTATTGCCCTTTCATTATCCTCAATCTCTTCAAAGCAAATTGCTGTTTTTATCATATCAGGTCCAATCAACGCTCTATAGTCTTGCATAACATTAGCAGTAATATAACTTTTATAATGCATAACCTCTGCCCTACTTCTCGCATCTCCTGCCATCTCTGAAAACAAAGCAAGTACATCAAATATATTTCTATACACCGAAGAAGATTTTATTATATTAATTTTATCTTTATCAAAATTTGAAACTAAATTATGTGATATTACAGATATAGATTCATAAATATATTTTATTATTATATTTAATTCATCTTGATACTTGCCAAAATATAAAGCAAAAATAAACCTCACAAAATCACCGTATAGTAAAGCATTATTTATATTTGTATCAAAAGAAATATTTTTAATAGAGTTAATAGTTTTGTATTTGAATAATTCATCTATAACTTTTATCACACTTCCATCATCATAATAATGAAGTTTTGAATATTCTGATACAAATATCTCTATAGCATTTAGCTCTCTTTTATTATTATACGCGCTAAACTCTCTTAAATAAGATTCTATGGTTGATTTAGCCAAAAAAGTATTTGAAGAAGATATTGCTTTTAATATATCAGAATATTCTCCCTCAAATAACTCTTTTTTTAATTTTATTATATCTTCATTAATCATATAAATTAATCTCTTATATCATTAAATATATCTTTTAATGTAATTTTTTTTAATTTATCTTCCATAGCCTTTTGAACAATTTCAAGCTTTGGCTGCAATGCTGACGTAATTTTTTTTCCAACAGGGCATTTTTTATTTGGATTTTCATGAAAACTAAATAGATTATCATCGTCTAAACTTTCTACAGCATTAAATATATCAAGCAATGTAATATTTTCTATTTTTCTATTTAATGAAACTCCTCCAGTACCCCTTTTTACTGTGATAATATCTGCTTTTTGCAACTGTATTAAAATATTTCTTATTATAACAGGATTAACATTAACACTGCATGAAATAAAATTGGAAGTCATTTTCTCATCTTTAAAATACACAATACAAATGAGAGTATGTATTGCTATTGTAAACCTTGAACTAATCTTCATAAGAATATCCTTAAACAAAATTATAATATATTTATTTTATTAATGCAAGAAATTTATTGTAATACTTGACATTACAATAAAAAAATATATCATTGTAATAATAAATATTACAATAAAGGGGCATTCATGAATAAATTATTATTTTTAATAGACTTTCTTATAAAAGAAAAAAATTATAAATATGATGAAGAGTTAAATAAAGCTATAAAAGAAAATGATGAAGAAAAATTATATAACTATTTTAGATGTTTAATGAATATAAGAAGCCCTGATAATATAAGCGAAGAATACTTAAAAATAGAAGATGAATATTTGCAAGATAGACTTAAAAATAAAAGAATAACAAGTATAGATGATATAAAACCCATAAATGATAATTTGTATATATGGCAAGGAGATATAACAACTCTAAAAATAGAAGCAATAGTAAATGCCGCTAACTCTGCTATGCTTGGCTGTTTTGTACCGCTTCACAAATGCATAGATAATGCAATACATAGTGCTTCAGGAACTAGATTAAGGCTATATTGCAATGATATTATGAAAGGAAACCTTGAAAAAACAGGCGGCTGCATCATAACACCTGCATTTAATCTTCCTAGTAAATATATTTTGCATACAGTAGGCCCTATAATAAAAGATGAAGTTTCAAAAAATGATGAAGAGCTTTTATATAAGTGCTATAAATCATGTTTAGAAACGGCTAAAAATAATAATATAAAAAGTATAGCATTTTGCTCAATATCCACAGGAGAGTTTAGATTTCCAAATGAACTTGCTAGCTCTATAGCAGTTAAAGCGGTGAGAGATTTTTTAGAGAATACTAAGTACAATATAAAAATAGTATTCAATGTATTTAAAGATTTAGATTATAAACTTTATAACAATATTTTAAATAATTAGAAGGCAAAAAATATGAATGAACAATTAAATGATATTAAATTAACAAAAAAATTAAAATTATCTATAGAAAAATCAGATTATATATTAATAGGAGCAGGTGCAGGACTTTCTGCCTCTGCAGGTTTTTTATACTCTGGAAAAAGATTTGATGATAACTTTATGGAATACAAAGATAAATACGGCTTAACAGACATGTATAATGCAGGCTTTTACAACTACCCTACTTTAGAAGATTTTTGGGGATATTTTTCTCTTTTTGTTTATATTAACAGATACGATATTCCGGCAGATGAAACACATTTAAATCTTTTAGATATAGTAAAAAATAAAAATTATTTTGTAATTACAACAAATGTTGATGGAAGATTTGAAGCAGCTAATTTTGATAAAGATAGGCTATTTAAAGTTCAGGGAGATTTCTCTCTTTTTCAATGCTCTGTTCCATGCAAACAGGAAACTTTCTACAATGAAAAATATATAAGAGAAATGATAAAACACAGAAAAGATTTAAAAATACCTTCTGAACTTATTCCAAAATGTCCCTACTGTGGAGCTAATATGTCAATGAATCTCAGAAGCGATGATACATTTGTTCAAGATAAAAATTGGTATAAAGCTAAAGATAAATATCAATCTTTCTTGAATGAATCTAAAGATAAAAATATTTTGTTTTTGGAATTAGGTGTAGGATTTAATACTCCTGCTATAATAAAATATTCTTTTTGGACAATGGCTTTAAAAAATCAAAACTCAATTTACGCCTCTATTAATTTAAAAAATGTTTTATCTATACCTGATTTACAAGAACGTTCTATATGCATAGATGATGATATATCTAAAGTATTAAAATATATAAAAAACAAATAATTTTAGTTGTAACACTTGACATTACAACTAAAATATGTTATTATCATTGTAATAATAATTATTACAACTCTTTAATTAAAGAAAAATATTTTATATAAAAAAGGAGAATAAAAAATGAAAATTGCAATAATAGCAGCAAATGGAAGAGCCGGAAAATTAATTATGAATGAGGCATTAAAAAGAGGATTAGATGTTACAGCTATAGTGAGAGATAAAACAAAAATCAATAATTCAAAAGTAAAAGTTATAGAAAAAGATTTATTTAATTTAACAAAAGATGATTTAAAAGAATTTGACACTGTAGTAAGTGCATTTGGAATATGGGACGAAAAAGAACTTGATAAACATTCATTAGTTATGGAACATCTATGCAAAATACTTGCAAATACAAATATTAGATTAATGGTGATAGGAGGAGCAGCAAGTTTATATGTTAATAAAGAACATACTATGATATTAAAAGATACTCCTAATTTCCCAGATATTTTTATGGGGGTGGCTGTGAGTTCTATTAAAGCATTTGATATATTAAAAAGCAAAAAAGATGTTTTATGGACTTATATATCACCTTCTGCAGATTTCCAAGCGGAGGGAGATAAAACAGGAGAATACAATATAGGTCATGATGAATTATTAGTTAATTCTAAAGGTGAAAGCTGTATTAGTTATGCTGATTATGCTATAGCTTTTGTTGATGAAATACAGAATAAAAAATATTTAAATCAAAGAATAACATTCTGTTCAAAATAAAAAAACAATAATATAAATATAAAGCGTATAAAAGATTATTTCTTTTATACGCTTTTATTCTTAATTTTCTTTAATTAAATTAATTATCTTTACTGTCTTTACCATGACAATGCTTATATTTCTTACCGCTTCCGCAAGGGCAAGGGTCATTTCTGCCTATTTTGTTTGTCATTTTTACTTGAGCCTGTGCTATTTTTGGCTTAGCATTTTGATTGTTACTATCCATTGCACTAGCATTGCTCTTCTCTTCAATACCGCCATCAAAAGCACTTTCTCTTTCAGTGTTATTAAAAGCATTAGGCATTATTCTTACTCTCATTAAAAGATTAATAAGCTCATTGTGAATAACGTCCATTGTAGCTACAAACATTTTATAGCCTTCGAGTTTATATTCTGTAAGGGGGTTTTTCTCTGCATATCCCCTTAAACCAATACCCTCTCTTAAACTGTCCATAGCAAATAAATGGTCTTTCCATCTATTATCTATAATTGAAAGGAATATGTTTTTCTCTACTTCTCTAAATATCTTTTCATCTACCTCTAAAGACTTTTTTCTATATGCTTCTAATAATATTTTTGTGAGATTTTTTATTGCATTTTCAACTCCGCCTTCAACAGTTTTGTTTGCTGCATCTTCATCTATACCAATCAAATAACTATTAAGCCATTTTGTTATCTCCATAGGATCAACAGTTTTTTTACCGTCTGCTATCTCTCTCACAGTAGAATCAGTTACATCAGAAATAATCTCTTCTATTCTTGGAGAAATATCATCAGAATAAAGTATATAATCCCTCTCAGCATAAACTGCCATACGCTGCTGATTCATAACATCATCATACTCAAGCAAATGTTTTCTTATATCAAAGTTTCTGCCTTCAACTTTTCTCTGAGCATTTTCAATAGATTTATTAAGCCACTTGTGTCCAAGCTCTTCTTCCTCACCCATACCCATAGCAAGCATCATGCTGGAAACTCTCTCACCGCCAAAGAGCCTCATCAAGTCATCTTCAAGCGATAAGAAAAATACACTTAAACCAGGGTCTCCCTGTCTTCCGCTCCTACCGCGAAGCTGATTGTCAATACGTCTAGCCTCATGCCTTTCACTTCCTATAACATGCAAACCGCCAGCAGCAAGTACTTTTTCTTTATCTATTTTAGACTTTTCATTTATTTGTGTGATTCTATCTAACTTTTCAAGCATCTCTAAAGCATTGTTTTTTTCAGCCAACTCTCTAGCCTCATCAAGCTTACCTGCAATAACAAACCTTACAAAAGCCTCTTTATAAAGGTCTATAGATTTTATTTTTTGATTTAACTCTTCTTTTTTGTAAGGGTCTCTCTCTTTAAATGCCCTATCTCTCATTATTGTAAGTATTTGCTCTATCTCAGAAACACCCTTAGCAATAGGGTTACCTCCAAGCACAATATCCGTACCACGACCTGCCATGTTTGTAGCAAGTGTAACTGCACCCGGCTCTCCTGCTTGTGCGATTATCTGAGCTTCTCTTGAGTGGTTTTTAGCATTAAGTACTTCGTGAGTAATTTTATGTCTTTTAAACACTTTAGATAATTCTTCGTTCATCTCAACAGACACTGTACCAACTAACACAGGTTTTCCTGCATCTTGAAGCTCTTTAATATATTTTGCTAATGCCTCAAATTTTGCCTTTCTTGTTCTATATATTCTATCTGATAAATCCTGTCTTGCTATAGGCTTATTTGTAGGAATAACTGCAACATCAAGCTTATATATTTTATAAAACTCTTCTGCCTCTGTTTCTGCAGTACCTGTCATACCGGAAAGTTTTGGGTACATTCTAAAATAGTTTTGGAAAGTAATTGTTGCATAAGTTTGAGATTCATTTTGTATAGCAACTTTTTCTTTAGCCTCTATTGCTTGGTGAAGCCCATCACTATATCGTCTTCCTTCAAGAACACGTCCTGTAAACTCATCTACAATCAAAACCTCTCCGTCTGTAACCATATAATCAACATCTCTTTTAAATACTTTATGAGCCTTTAATGCCTGATTAACATGGTGAACTATTGTACTGCTTTGAGCTCCATAAAGGTTTTCTATATTAAGAAGTTTTTCTACTTTCTTTACACCCTCTTCTGTAAGGTATACGTTTTTATCTTTTTCTATCAATACATAATCACCAGTGCCTGCCACCTCTCTCATTCTCTCATCAGTTTCTGCCTGCTTAAGCATAGGTATAATTCTGTCTATCTCATAATACATTTTAATATTTTTTTCTGCAGGCCCTGATATTATAAGAGGCGTTCTAGCTTCGTCTATCAATATACTGTCAACCTCGTCTACTATGGCATGATAAAACTTTCTCTGCACTTTATCCTCTTTTCTCACAACCATATTATCTCTTAAATAGTCGAAACCAAACTCGTTATTAGTACCATAAACAACATCGCAATTATAAACAGCTCTTCTCTCTGGTGAATGCGGCTTAGTATTATCAAGTATACCAACGCTAATTCCAAGCATAGAGTATATAGGCATCATCCATTCAGCGTCCCTTTTAGCAAGATAATCGTTTACTGTAACTACATGCACACCAAGCCCTGTTAAAGCATTAAGATAAACTGCCAAAGTAGCAACAAGCGTTTTACCTTCACCCGTTTTCATCTCCGCAATTCTTCCTTGATGAAGCACAGCTCCTCCCATTATCTGCACATCAAAATGCCTCATACCTGTAGTTCTTAAACTTGCTTCGCGTACAACAGCAAATGCCTCTGGAAGTAATTCATCTAATATATCTTGAAGTTTCTTTTTATTCTCTTCTTTTGATAAATCTAATTCCTCTGTCTTACAGCCTATATAATCCTCTACTCTTTGTCTGAACTCTTTTGTTTTATTAGTTAACTCTTCATTAGTTAATTTCTTTATTTCTTCTTCAAATGTTAATGTCTTCTCTGCTATAGGTTTTAATATTTTGGCGTCATTTTGTTCTTTAGAGCCAAATATTAATTTAAATACTAAATCCATCGCTCCCATTATAGGTAAATCTCCTTTATTAAATCAAGATTGCTTAAACATTATAAACAAATAAACAACTAAAAATATTCTTTATTTAAACTTAATAATAACATATAATGTAAATATAATAAAGTAGAAAAAATTATTTTATTATTATAAAGTAAGCAAATAGAAAAAGTAAAATATATTTGACTTTTTTATTTAATATTATAACATAATAAAAAATTTTAATTATTAAATAAATATATGATTAGAAGATTATTTTATTTTATTTTTATAACATTATCTTGCACAAATCTATTTTCGCAAATTACAAAAAATGAAATAACCGAAAAGTATATAAAAGAAAATATAGCTGTATTTGAAATACAAGATGTGTCTACAGGCTATAGCAAAGATTTAGGAAATAAAGTTACAACATTAATAGAAAATGCCCTCACTAGAATGAAAAGATTTAATATAGTAGATAGAAAAAATTTAGATAAATACTTAAAAGAAATGGAACTTCAATTAACAGGCATCACAGATAAGCAAGTTATAGAAATGGGAAAAATATATGGATATAGTAAGGCAATTACAGGTAAAATAACCCATTCAAGTACTACATACGATTATGACAGCTATGATGGAACGGGAACAATATATGCTAATGTAGATTTAGTTTTGCAGATAGTTGATGTTTCTACAACAAAAATATTATACTCTTCAAAAATAAGCGGCTCTAGCTTTTATTCTATAGATAGATATCCTTCACAAGCTTTTAGAGATGCTGCCATTGATGAGGCTTGTAATGATTTAGTTTATAAAGTAGCCAACAAAATGAGAAACATTTTTAAAATAACTTTAAAAATATCTGATATTACAGATGGAAATATCATACTTTTAGCAGGATATGATCAGGGGCTTAATAAAAATACAAGATTTAAAGTATATTCAAAATCTGAAGATATAGTTTTACCGTCCGGAAACGTCATAGAAGGAACATATAAAGAAAAAGGTACTTTAAGAATAAAAGATATGGGAAGTGAATATTCTGTAGCAACAATATCAAGAGGAAGAAATATACAAGTGGGAGATATTGTAAGAGAAACATATATAGGAAATTTTATTTTTGGGTTTAATATAAACTATGCTTCATACAAAATTAATCCCTTAATAAAAGAGTTTCAAGGCACAAATTCGGCAGGCAAATTAAAAGTAAATCTAAACAAAAATGACTATGCTTTAGGGATGCATCTTAAATTCGGATATGACTTTCAGCTATTTTCTCCTAATATGAGCATGGGGTTATTATTCGGTGATTTCTTTAAAACTAGCTATGGAATTGATACAAGGTTTAATTTTGATATAAACATAAAAATATATCAGGAAATAGTAAGGTTTGTATTAACTCCTTATGTAGGACTTGGCGTAACTTTTACTGATATAGGCGAAGTATATGGCGGAGATTATCAAAATGGAAACCTACTAATACCAAACGGAACTAAAATAAAATCAACAGACATTATGTTAGGTATTGGATTTTTAGCAAATATACAGTATAATATAACTGATACATTAGGTATAAACGTATCTGCTGGATATAGATTTTATACAAAGCCGATTAATGCTGGAACATATTATGAAGATAATAGCTTTAGTATGCCTGAAGAAATACAAACAGTTAATCTTACAGGATTAGAGTTTATGGTAGGAGTATATGGACTTTTTTAAAAATATAATACTATTTTTATTGTTTGCTAAAATATCTTTTGGAGCTTTTTATTTTGCGCCTTCTACAAATATACCAAGTACTAACAGTATACAAAATAATACACCTATCATAGAAAAGAATGAAATACTAAGTTCTGAATACAGCATAGATACTAATAGTGTTAAATCTATATTTGAAATGAAAGGAACAAATATTATAAATCAAAATGGGGTTATAAGTTCATCTGTAATACCAGAAGAACCATATAGAAGTCACCCTTTTAGATATACAGAAGTAACTTTTATACTTGCTGGTTTTTTGTCATATAGTTACGCTTCGCTTATAGTATTTGGATTAGATGCTATAGAAAACTCATTTGTTCAGCCATCAACAAGCGGAAGGTCAAGATATAGATCCCTATGGATATCAGCTACAATATTTGAAATTACAGCTGCGGTTATATTTGGAGCTACAGTTGCTTATGATAGTTATCAAAGAATATATGGTAAGAAAAAAGATGGATTAAGCTTTAATTTTGTACCGTATTATGAACCATTTCAAAAAGATGCTGGAATAATGTTTACATTTAACTACTCTTATAATTAACTACATTACTGCTGCTATGTTTCTTAATAAAAATATGCCTATTAACAAATAACACATAAATAACAAAGCTAATTGCTAAAAATATAGCTAAAATAATAACGCCTTTAGAATTAATAACTGCCATTTCACTGTCATTTTCTATATATTCTTCAGAACTATAAACACTATAAGAGTCTTTATCATTATCACGTAATATTTTCACTATTTTTTCATTTTTAGAGCTATCTAAATAACCGAATGTTTTAGCATACGAAAGTATATATTCTCTGTCATTTGTAAGTCTATCTATATTATTCAATATTTTTTTCTTTTTTCTATCAAGTTCCTCTATTCTTGCTTTCTTTTTTTCTACAGCCTGTTTTTGCTTATCTATATTAACAAACCCTTTAGAACTAAATACAAATAAAAAAATCATCAACATTAAACCGAGTACTACTATACTATAAAAAATTTCTGCTCTGAGCCTTATATTAAATTGCATAATCATTTGAACCTTATAAAATATACACTCTATTATCGGAAGTAAAATCTAAAAATTAATTATGCCTATATTAAAATATCAGTATTCTACTATTTTTTCTCCATATTCTAATCTTAATTTCCTATCAGCCATGCTCGCAATAGACAATGAATGTGTTACAATTATTAAAGTAGATGAAGTTTTTTTAGTCATATCCCATAAAATTTCTCTAATAATCTCAGCATTTTTTTTGTCTAAATTTCCTGTAGGCTCATCAGCCAACACAACCATAGGACTATTAATTAAAGCTCTCGCAATGGCAACTCTCTGTGCCTCTCCTCCAGAAAGTTCCCCTATCCTATGATGCATTCTATCTTTAAGCCCCACAGTCTCAAGTAATTCTTCTGCCTTTAAACGGGCATTTTTTTTATCATATTTTAACATTAAAGCAGGTATCATCACATTTTCTATAGCACTAAACTCCCCAAGCAAATTATGAAATTGAAACACATAACCCAAAGATTTATTTCTAAACTTAGCTAACTGCCCCTCATTCATCTTGCCTATATTATTGCCGTTTATATTGATGCTTCCAGATGTAATATCATCTATACCACCTATAAGGTTTAAAAGTGTGGTCTTGCCGCTTCCAGACTCCCCAGTAATAGCTAATATCTCATTTTTATAAATATCTAAACTTATAGATTTTAATACTTCAACCTTTGGAGGTCCAACATAAGTTTTTACTAATTTATCTATACTTATTAAAACTTCTCTATTAGTAACATTACTATTCATATTATTATTCATATCTCAACACCTCGGCAGGTTTATATTTGCTTGCTATATATGCAGGTATTATGGCAAATAAAACAGAAAGTAAAAACGATATAGAAGCAACCATAAAAACTTGTGAAAAACGTATTATTGAAGGAAGCCCATTGCTTACATAATAAATATCAGGAGGGAAGAAATCAGGCACTATAGGCACAGTTATAGAAGGGCTTATATGTGCTGGTATAAACCATATAATGCTTACTATAGACTGTAAAAATGCCCTTATAAACTCTAAAGTTTCATTTACATAACTTGCAAGAAGTATTCCAAATATCACTCCTAATATAGTGCCAACGCCTCCTATTATAGCTCCTTCCAAAAAGAATACTTTAGCTACATTCGAAGGTCTTAATCCAAGGGTCTTTATTATAGCAATATCTCTTCTTTTGTCTTTAACGAATATTATCTGACTTGATGCTATGTTTAAAGCGGCTATCAATATAATAAAAGATAATATTAAACCAAGCATAAGTTTTTCTGTATGAAGTGCTTGAAAAAAGTTTCTGTCAAAAAGCATCCAAGGCATAACATTATAAAACTGCTTTAATGATAAATCTATATTTTTAGCAACCTTATCAGCATCAAAGAAATTTTTTATTTTTACAGCTACACCTGTAACCCCGCCTTCATATCCAAGCATTGCCTGCCCTGTTTTTAGAGGTACTATCACCATTTTACTGTCATATTCATAGTAGCCTGTTTTATATATACCCTTTATTGTAAAAGTTGTCTTTTGAGGTCTAAAGCCTTTTTCAAAACTTCCAGAAGCAGAAACTATATCTATAGTGTCTCCCACAGATAAAGCATAATCGTCCGCCATCTCAGAGCCTATCAAAGCATCATTAGTTCCTAAATTTTTATTGTCCCCTTCAATAAACTTAAAATACTTAATAAAATCCCTATCTTTTGTAAATATATCATCTTCAAAAGAACGAACTGTAATAAGTGTTGTAAAAGTATATGTACGCATTATTGAAGGAAGAACTATATAAGGGTAAATACTTGTTATCTCTTTATTGTCTTTAATATTATCTACAACATACTCATAGTTTAGAAGAGGCTGATCCCCATAAGCACTAATATTTATATGAGCCCTCATTCCAAGTATTTTATCTCTTATATCATCTTGAAAGCCATTCATAACAGATAATACAGTAATCATAACCATATCGCCCACAAGTATGCCGAGTATACATATCACTGTAATTATAGAAACAAATGAAAACTTCTTTTTAGCTTTTAGGTATCTCACACCTAACATTAATTCTAATCTCAAAAGAAAACTCCAAAAAATTAAAAGTAATTTAATTGATGATTTAATTATACTGAAATTTTTTAACTTTGTCAAAAATTGTATTTTTAAAAATGTGTTATCAACTTTTTCCCGCCTTCGCACCAATACCTAAAGGTACTCCCTACAGTCGCAGGCACTTCCTTCGGTCGCTTTGCGGGCTTCGCCAAAGTTTTCGCTCTTCGGGCACGCTTCGCGAAAGTGCAAGTATTATAGCTAATATATTAGGAATATATAATAAGATAATACCAAAATTTCAAGCTAAAAAATGCAGCCCTTTTGCTTCTTTGGGGCATACCTAAAGGTACTTCCTTCGGTCGCAAAAAGAAGCAGGGGGTTGGGGACTAGTCCCCAAAATATAAAAACAAAAATTGATGAACTTAAAAGTTTTCAAATATATAATAAGTTTTTTATTCAACTTTTTCCCGCCTTCGCTGTGCGGACTTCGTCAAAGTTTTTACCCTACGGGTACGCTTCGCGAAAGTGCAAATATTTTAGCTTTATATCTAAGGAATATATAAATATAAAGGAATATAATATTCTTAGTTAAAAAAATGCAGTTCTTTTACCTCTTTTATACCAATACCGAAGGCACTTCCTACGGTCGCCCTGAAGGACTCCTTTCAGTCGTAAAAGAAGTGGGGGCAGGGCAAAGCCACCATAAATAAAAAATATTTTTACAAACTTAAAATTTTTTAGTATATATTAAAGCTATGCTTACACAGAAGTAGTTTTTAATAAGTATAATACATAAAATATATAAACTACTAAAAATATAATCCCCTTTACCTTGTTTAAACTTCTTCCTCTTAAAGTAAATAATAACAATATTAAACCGCTTAAAACCATAATAGAATAGTCTATTAAATAATTTTGTGCAGCAGGTAAAACTATTCCTCCAAACTTAAATGAAGCTATAGAAGATATGCCAAGCACAGCACCAACATTAAAAATATTGCTTCCAACAATGTTTCCTATAGATATATCAGCCTCTTTCTTTGAAGCGGCTATCACACTTGTAACGAGTTCAGGTATGCTTGTACCAACAGCAACAACTATAAAACCAATAATATGCTCGCTTATAAAATTTCTAAATATACCAGTAACACCTTTCAAAAATATATCAGAACCCACAGCAAGAGCAAATATTGACAACACAATTTTAAATATAGCCCTAGAAATACTATATGTCTTTGTAGATGATGATACCTCTTTTTCAAATATAGCAAGCTCATCTTTGTCTTTAGAGACAACAGTATACAAATAATAAACATATACACATAGCAAAACTAAAAGTATCACGCCCTCTACAACAGATATCTTATCACCAATTAAACTCTTAGTATTAAAATTAAATAAAGTAATAAGTAATACAGCATACATTATAAACATAGAAAGCATAGATACATGATAAGATTTTTTTCCTGCAGCCATATCCATAAACAAAGCAGATACCCCAAGCACAAATACTATATTAAATATATTGCTCCCAATAACATTACCAACCGCAATAGCACTCTCTCCCCTCACAGCACCAAATAAACTAACAAAAAGCTCAGGCATAGATGTGCCCATTGCAACAACAGTAAGCCCTATCACTATAGGAGGAATTTTTAATTTATTCGCAATCATTACACTCCCATCAACTATATATGTACCGCCAAGATATAAAAGAAGTATACCCGCAACTGTAAAAACTATATATAATAAAATATTTGTCATATATCAAAATATCCTTTAATTGTTTAATTCTGAATCATTATTATTTTCTGTATTATTATCAGATTCTATATTATTAGTTTTTTCATTCTTATTATTTTTTTTAGCTATAAGAGATATTATTAAATAAATTATAAATATTATAAGTATTGCTATTATTAAAGCCGTAGAAAACCATAATGGAAATAATACCCAAACCCAACTCCATGTAACAGCATTAAAAAGCTTTAGTATTATAAATATAAAAGTTAAAAACGTTAAAAAAGCAACTGATATATTTAGAATAGGTAATTTATTTTTTGTTTGTACGCTTACTTCATTTGTTTTTGAATTATCTTCGGAAGGGATTTCAGTATTTTCTTTATTCTCTGTATTATCATTTTTTTCTTTCTTAAAAAATAATGAATAAAAAATGGTAGTACCAACAATTAAAATTACTTCCAAAATTAATAACAGTACAATATCTCTCCAATTAAAAGTAATAGTCTTACTCAAGTTTAATAAACTTAATGCTATTATAAGCATAGGTAAAAGTTTGCAAGAAATATTTAAAAGATTCTTTAAAAAATATAAGCTAGCCATTGTAAAGACATTTTTTATAGTATTAGCTTTCATAATAAAACACCTAATATTATTTTTTTATTTATTATAATAATATTTTTAATTAAATTCAAATTATACAAACTTAAAAATAATCAAGTTAAGCAATCAATTTCCGACTAATTAACATAATACAATATAGAAATATAAAAAACATAAAAAAGGATAAAACAAATATGCAAATTTTTAGCGTAGACTATTTACCTACAAACAATTATGAACTCTTAGGTTTAGTAAAAGGCAATATAGTACAATCAAAACATATAGGAAAAGATATATTAGCTTCTCTAAATACATTAGTTGGCGGCGAAGTAACAAGCTACACAGAAATGATAAACGAAGCAAGAGACATAGCTACAAACAGAATGATAGAAGAAGCTAAAAAACTTGGAGCTAATGCAATAATAGGAGTAAATTACAGCACTTCTTCAGTATTGCAAGGCACTACAGAGGTTGTTGCTTACGGCACAGCTATTATATTAAAATAAAAACTTAATTAAAAAAATAAAAAAAAAGGATTTTAAATGAGAAGACAAAGCACAGAATTTGAAGATTTAGATATGAATGAAGAGGCATGGCGTATATTTAGAATAATGGGAGAGTTTGTTGATGGCTTTGAAACTATGTCTATATACAACAATGCCGTTACAATGTTTGGAAGTGCAAGAACAAAGCCTGACCATCCGCATTATAAATTAGCTTATGAGACTGCAAAATTATTAGCAGAAAATAAATATGATATCATCACAGGAGGCGGTCCTGGAATAATGGAAGCAGGCAACAAAGGGGCTTTTGATGCTAATGGAAACTCTATTGGTTTATGCATAGAATTACCTTTTGAACAAAAAACTAATCCCTATGTAAAAGAAGAAATTAAGTTTAGATATTTCTTTGCTAGGAAAGTTATGTTTGTAAAATATGCTAAGGCTTTAGTAGTATTTCCTGGCGGATTTGGCACTATGGATGAAATGTTTGAAACACTTACATTAGTACAAACTAAAGTATTAAACAAAATACCAATAATAGTAGTTGACAAAAAATTTTATACGGGGCTTATGAATTGGATAGAAAAAGATATGATTAATGAAAAGTATATAGACAAAGATGATTTAAATCTTATGCATCATACTGATGACCCTAAAGAAGTGCTTAGTATAATTAATAATTTTTATAATAAAAAATAAATAAAATTATGTATAAAGTTTTTGTAATTATTTTTATTTTCAGCAATTTTCTATTTGCACAATTAAAAGGGATTCCAGAGTTTTTTAATTTGGACGGATATAAAACCCTTAAATTTGGCATGAATATGGAAGAAGTTAATAACAAAATTACAAATTATAATACAGAGCTATATGCTAACTTTCATCAAGAAACTCAATTAAATGAAAAAACAGTTTTAAACATATATAAAAACTCTGATGACAAGTTAGCATATTATTTGTATTTTTATAATGATTATCTTTACAGAATAGAAGTATGCAATCATATAGGATACAGCTATAACGATAATGACTTCTACTACCCTTCTCAGGCAACTGATATAGAAAACATAAAAGAAAAAATAACATTCAAATACGGTAATTCATCTTCCACAGATATAAAATATTATTCATACTATAACAAGCCATTTGAAGAATACACTATATGGTGGTATTCAGATTTATCAAGCGTATCATTATATGTAAAACCTGATTTAAATAGTTTAGATAAAACTATAAAACTATATTCATATAGACTTTCTTTTTATGATGAAACAAAATTAAAAGAAATTTATAATTAAAAATATAATTTATATTTGAATTTAATTAATATTCTAAAACACTTTTTAATAAAGTTATTACTATATATAAAAAAGTAAAAAAATCAAAAAAAATACTTGACAAAAATATCATTATATATTAACATATGAAACATAGAATTTTTGGAGACTATTATTTATGCTTTATGCATCATTCAATAAAATTAAGCATTCCCAAATGCTTTACCTCTTTTCTCCAAATCATAAATCTACAAAATCAAAAAAATCTATAAAATTCAGGCGTTAATAGTACTATATATCCAACACTCTATTAATCAAATATTATTAGTATTTTAAATTTTTTAAAGGAGTATACTATGACAGGTTCATGGGTTATAGACTATTTTTTGTACGGCTGTGTGGTTTTGATTATAGTGCCATTAGCAGCATTCTTATATAAAACTGTAAATGAGAAAAATAATAGCAAAGGAGATAAAAAATGATACTTGGAAATTGGATTATATTAATATTAGCATCTTTAATTTTGATTTCAATTGGTTTTTGGACTCAATTAAAAATAAAAAAAGGAAACTCTGAAGGTTTCTTACTCGGAGCAAAATCAATAGGGGCTTTCGTTGGAGCTGGTACATTGATGGCTACTGGCTATAGCGGTTGGGGTTTTATTGGTTCGCCTGGCACTACTTATGCTTATGGTGCTATAGAGATATTTGCTAACTTTTTCTTTGCTCCTGCTATTACTTTTGGTACATTATTTTTTGCTGGATTTATGAAGAAAAAAGCTCAGGAAGCTGGCGGTTTTACTGTACCAGAATATATTGCTAAAACTCATAATGGAGATAAAAATCAAAAGAGAATAGTTCATGGTCTTGGAGGAATTGCTACTTTTGTATTTTTATCTGTATATATAATAGGACAAATAAGAGCTATAGGGCTAGTTGCTTCACAGTGGCTTGGAGTATCTGAACATTTAGCTTCTATAATACTTATGGTTGTTATTATAATATTTACTGTTCAGGGAGGCTTACTCGCTGTTGCTATCACTGATACTATAATGTGTATTGGTATGCTTGTAGCTTCTATAATAGTTTATCTCACAATAATAAAAGATGTTTCTATGACAGAACTTATTAATACTGTAGGAGCTATTAAGCCTGAGTTTATTAACCCTACAACATCCAATCCTTATGGTGAAGGCAAATATAAAGTATTTTTAGTATTCATTTATGCATTTTTATTTACTACAACATTGCCTTATATGTCTGTGAGATTTTTATCATTCAAAGATAAAATTAATATTCCAGCTATGGCTTTAATAATGGCACCTATGGGTATAATACTAAGTTTAGTGCCAATAGTTGGACTTTATATGTTTTATAAAAATCCTAATCTTCCTAATCCTGACAGTGCTATGCCAGTATTTTTAACTTCATATCTTCCGCCTGCCATTGGAGGAATGATTATATTATTCATATTGTTTGCTATGCTCTCTACAATAAGTTCTGTATTGCAAGCATTAGCTTCTTCACTTTCACATGATTTATTTGTAGCATTTACTGATAAAGCAGAAAAAAGCAGCACTATAATAAACAGAATAGGCGTAATATTTACTGGTGTTTGGGGACTTGTATTAACTTATATCGCTCCTCAAGGAATGCTTAACCAAATAGCTTATATTGGAACAGGCGGACTTATTGCTATGTTTGTTGGTCCTATTATGATGAAGCCTTTCATACAGGCTAATATTACTGCTTGCTTACTTTCTATGCTTACAGGTTTAATTACAAGTACAATATTTATATTAAAATTAAATGTTGGTTGGGTAGAGGCCCCTATATATGCTGGTTTATGTGCTTGTTTTGTATACATACTTTCAGCTTTACTAATAAAAGAAAAATCAGAAGGAAAAGAATTTAGTAAAGATGAAACAACAAATCTTGAAAATTGTATAGACTCTGTTGCAGACAACGTTGATTAATAATAAATAATAGTAGGAAAATAAGCTTTATTTATCCTACTATTATTATAATTTTTATAACTATTGTATTAAAAATAAAAAATACATTTATTTTCAAATCTATTTATACGCACGTTAAACAATTTTTTATATATAATTAAACTATAATTTGCAATTAATACATATTCTTAATTTTGCTTACCGTGCGGTATAAAATTTTCATTATCACACTTTTACAAAACATTGCTTCAAATAAAAAATAATTCAGATATAAAATAAAATATATCTATAAAACCTATTCACATACGCCCACCCTACATATTTGCTGCTCTTATTGTAATTTTGTTTTCACTTATTTAAAAATATAAAAAAAATTATTAATACCCGCCCAAGCATTATTTAGATTTTCTGTTTTATAACCGCACGCAAAACAAACAGAAAATATATAATTAAACAAGAATTATAATTTTTATCATAAATAAATAAAATATTAACCGTGCGTTTAAAAAATTAATTATCTATAATAATAAAAAAGAGTATGTTAGGCAATATTCCTAAAACATACTCTTTTATGAATTATTATAAATTATTATTCTTCTTCTCTAAGTTTGAAATATTCAATAGATTTTGTTAAATCTCTAGATTCTTCTAATAGAGACTGTGAAGCAGCAGTAGCTTCTTCTACCAAAGCAGCATTTTTTTGTACAGAGCTATCCATTTCCATAATAGCTAAGTTTATTTGTTCTACACCTCTTTTTTGCTCTTGTGAAACATTATTTATTTTTTCCATAATATCTGCTGCTTTATCCATTTTCTCCTCTAACTCTATAAATATACTTTGAGACTCTTTTACACTTTCAGTAGCCAAAGTAACCTTATCATTACTGTCATTAATAAGATTAGTAATATTTTTTACAGACTCTTGAGCATTTTGTGCTAAATTTCTAACTTCAGAAGCTACAACAGCAAATCCTCTTCCTTGCTCTCCTGCACGTGCAGCCTCAACAGAAGCATTTAAAGCAAGTATATTTGTTTGGAAAGCTATATTTTCTATGAGCTTAGTAATATCCATAATTTTACCGCTAGCTTCATTAACATCATTCATTTTTATAACACTTTCTTTAACTATATTTCCAACTCTATTTATATACTGTTTAGCTTCCATTACCATTTGAGAACTTTTTAATACGCCATCAGCAGATTCATTTATATTGCTTGCTATCTCATTCATAGAAGAAGCAGTCTCTTCCAAACTTGAAGCTTGCATTTCTGTTCTGCTTGCAAGGTCATTATTACCGCTCAAAACTTCATTTGCTGCAGTAGATACATGCTCGGCAGAGTTTTTAACGGTATTTACTATACTATTAAGATTATTCAAAGTATTTTGTATTCCTTTAGCTATAACACCCCATTCATCAGTTAATGCTAAAAATTGTGCCGGAGGGCTCCAAGATATATCTCCATTTGATAATTTAGTCATATCCTGTGCTAATAGATAAATAACATTGCTTACTTTTTTCTTAATGATAAGAGGAGTAAGAATAAATGCTACAAGCATAATAATTAATGAAATAATAATAATTCTATTTCTTATATTATTGCTTTCTCTAAAGATAACATTGTCAGGAACAAGCAATTTTAATCCCCAATATTGTCCTGATGTAAGCTCTAAAGGTACAAACATATATGTAACATTTTTCTTTAATTTTTCACTATAATCAGAAAAGTTAATTGATGTTCCTTTATTGATTTCATCTAATACATTGTGCTGTTTATAATAAGAATAAGCAGTATATAAATTTTTAGTTACATTATTAGTATCTTGTGCATCGTATAATATATTTCCATCGCTATCAAATAATGAAGCTTCAGAATCTTCAAAAGGCTGTATATTTGCTACCAAAGAATTAATAGAAGAAACTAATATATCTACAGTAATAACACCAATATTACTTCCATTATTTCTAATAGGAACACACCAAGTGAAAATTAATTCTTTTTTATTTCCTAATAATAAATATTCATATATAGGTGTAATATATGGTTTTCCGCTTGCTAATGGTTTTGTTATGTAGTCTTCAGTTAATTCCTGAGATGTAAAACCTCTGGACTCTTTTTGATTTCCAGCTCTAGCGATATAATAACTAAATTGACCATTAGCTTCTGAATATTTTGGGTCATTTATATAATCTATATCATTATCTATATAATTTGGCAAAAAAGTAATAGACATTCCGCATACGTTTGGATTCATTTTGTCTAAAAAATTGCTTATCATATTTTCATATACTGCTCTTGTTCTAGTACCATCATTATATAAAGTTTCAACATCATATTGTAAACCTGTAACATATAATAATTCCTCTCTCAAGAAAAATTGCAATATAGTAGCTTCGCCTGTAGAACTTTGCTCGAGCACTTTATATGATAAATCCTTAGTAATAATACTTACAGATTTGACATTGACAGCGCCAGAAACAATAATCATCAGCAAAAAAGGAATTAATATAACAGCGCTAATTTTTGCCTGTAAATTTAATCTTTTAAACATACCTCTCTCCAATATATTTTAATAAAAAAATACACATTTATGTATTTTCGTCATTAGTTTTTTAAAATAAACTTTATCTATTAAACTGTTGTTATTCTAAACTTTTTATCATTTTTTTCAATATTTTTTATAAGTTTTTTAAAGAATATATAGAACATAGTTACAGTAGTTAATACAGCTATAACATCTGCTATAGGCTCAGCCAAAAGTACAGCCATAACCTTATTTTCAAAAAATATCGGCAGTATAAATATTAAAGGTATTAAAAGTATAACTTTTCTCAAAATTGCTAAAAAAGCCGAAATTTTAGCATTACCCAATGCTACAAAAGTTTGCTGACATGCAGATTGCGCCCCCAATATAAGAGAACTCGCCATATATATTCTTAAAGCCCAAATACTATAATTAATTAAAGTTTCATCGCTCGTAAATATCCTAACAAATAAATATGGGAAAAATATAGAAATTATCCACATTAAAGTAGAAAACATTACACTGCTTATAAGAAGTATTTTAAAAGTATTTTTTACTCTATCAATATTATTAGCACCATAATTATAGCTTATTATAGGCTGCGAACCTTGAGTAAGCCCATATATTGGAAGAAAAGAAAATTGCATTATACTGCTTAATATAGTCATAGCACCAACAGCTAAATCCCCACCATATTTAAATAAAGAAGTATTAAAGCATACAAATAAAATACTTTCTGTAAATTGCATAATAAATGGGGAAAAACCTAATGCTAAACATGGGAGCACTACATTAGGAGATATTCTTAAGTACTTAATTTTTAATTTTAATAAAGTTTTTTTAGAAGTCATGAAATATACTATCCATAAACAAGACACAGCCTGAGATATTATAGTAGCAAGTGCAGCACCTCTAACATTCATATTAAATCCAAATATAAATATAGGGTCCAATATTATATTACAAATTGCCCCTATTAAAACTGTAAACATACTAGTTTTTGCTTTTCCTTGTGCTGTAATGAATGCATTTAAGCCTAATGCTAATTGCACAAATATAGTTCCTACTGAATATATTCTTAAATATCTTAGCGCATAAATAATAGTATTTTCACTCGCCCCAAATAATAAAAGAAGAGGCTTAGCAAATATTAATAAAAGTATAGTAATTGTGATAGCTATAATTATTAAAGCCATAGCAGAGTTTCCAAGTATTTCTTCTGCTTTATCATAACTTTTTTTACCCATCATAATAGAAGCACGAGGAGCTCCGCCCATACTAATAAGATATGCAAATGCTGACACTGCCATTATTATAGGCATAGTAACTCCAATACCTGTTAAAGCAATAGCTCCAATATCTTCAATATGCCCTATATACATTCTATCAACAACATTATATAGAACATTTATTATTTGTGCTAATATGGCAGGTATTGATAATTTGAATAATAACCTTCCAACAGGTTTAGTAGCTAATTCTATTTGCTTTGTATTTTCCATTAATAATCCTTATTATTATTTCCAAAAAGCGCCAACTCTCTTTTTAGCATTTTCTTTTAAATCATTATAATATAATGCTATATCAAATATATGATAATTGCCTTTTTCGAACATATCATCAATATAAAAATCATCTGGGTTAATAGAATCACATTTTATTACACCTCTTTTTTTGTCAACTTTAGCACTTGCAAAATTTTTTACAATGTTATAATTAGTTCCAGCAAAAAAACAAGAGCCTAAACTTTTTTCTTTTGGAGCTTCATCTTCTTCTAATGTCCATGTAATAGGGTTAATAGCTATAGCTCCTTCAAGAAGCGTAGGATTATAACCATTAAATTCTGGACTTTCTACATCGTAAGAAATTATTACTCCAGTATCATATTCTCCTTTTGCAAATTTTAAATGAGGATTTTCTATTAAATCATTTGTTGTAACAGAGTACCCTATAATATATGCAGCAACCAATCTGTTATTTAAATTTTCATTAGTTTTGAAATAGTCTTTTAATATTTCTTTTATCATCATAGCACCCTGTGAATGCCCCATCAATATAAATGGTTTATTGTTATTGAAATTTTTAATAAAATAATCAAATGCGGCTAGTGCATCTTTTTTTGGTATGTCGTTAAAATATTTTTCTTTATTTTTTATATTATTATTTGTATCTAATATATAAAGAGCATCTGCTTGTCTATAGAAAGGAGCATATATGTTGCCTACTTCTTCAAATACAGTGCTTTGAGATATTAAAGCATTAGTAGCATTTTCTCTCATAGGCTTAAAATCTATAGGGCATACAAAGTCTTTATTAGTGCCGTTTCCATACCATACTGTTGGGTACAAATAAAATACATCAACTTCATTATTTTTATCTTCTGATATTTGAAGCCAATTATTTTTATCAGAGTAATCTATATTAGTTTCTTTACAGCTATAGAGAAAAATACTTAATAATAGTAATAATAACAATTTTTTCATAAATTAATTTCCTTAAACAAACTTTCTTTTTATTGCTGTATATTATAAATTATAATTTTATATACTCAACTATCGTTTTTGTATATTTTTTATATCTGCTTAAAAAAATATTTATAATATGCCTTTAATTATCATTTGTAAAAAACATAAAAAATATTTTTTATTTTATTGTTGACTACTTTTTTATTCATTGTATCATAAAACTATTATGATAAATAGAATATTATTAGATTGTGAAAAAGTTTTGCAATATAGTTTTAAAAATAGAAACTATCTCCTTGAAGCTATAACTCATAGAACCTTTGCAAATGAAAATGGAAATATGAAATATAATCAGCGCCTTGAATTTTTAGGAGATTCTGTACTTTCGCTTATAATATCAGAACATATATACAAAGAATATAGCAATGTAAAAGAAGGCAAACTATCAAAGATTAAATCTTATTTAGTTTCTCAAAATACTTTAGCTAATATATCAAGAAAACTAAAACTTGGTGAGTTTCTTTTACTTGGAAAAGGAGAAGAGGCTTCTGGCGGAAGAGAAAGAGATAATATGCTTGAAGATTTATTTGAAGCTATAATTGGGGCAATATATTTAGATTCGAATTTAGAAAACACAAAAAACTTTGTTATGAGAGTATATAGAGATATATTAGATAAATTAGATATTAATAATTTTGATAAAGATTATAAAACAATATTTCAAGAATTTATTCAAAAGAAATATAAAATTAGTCCTATATACAAATCATTTGAATATAATGAAGATTGTAGTATAATGTTCAAATCTGAAGTTTATGTGAAAAAAGATTTATATGGCTTTGGAATTGCAAAAAATAAAAAAGAAGCAGAAATGCTTGCCGCAAAAAACGCTATAAATAACATTGAAAAAATAGACAATTAATTTAAGGATATAAAAATGAACAAAATAATAATAGCACCATCTATACTAACAGCATCTTTTGCTAATTTGGAATCTACTATAAAAGAACTTGAAGAAGCAGGAGCTGATTATTTGCATTTAGATATAATGGACGGAAGTTTTGTGCCTCAAATAACATTTGGCTCTAAAATTGTAGAGGATATAAAAAAAATTACATCTTTACCTCTTGATGTTCATTTAATGATAGTTGCTCCAGAAAAGCATATTAATGATTTTGCTAAGGCTGGTGCTGATATTATTAGCGTGCATTATGAAGGAAATATTCATTTGCATAAATTAATAATGCAAATAAAATCACATAATGTAAAAGCAGGAATAGTTCTTAATCCTCATACAAGGGTTGATGTTATAGAGCCACTTATAGATGATATTGACAATGTTCTTATAATGTCTGTTAATCCTGGTTTCGGAGGGCAGAAGTTTATAACAAATTCTATTAAAAAAGTTGAAGAGACAAAAAAACTAATAGGTCAAAGAGATATTATAATATCTGTTGATGGAGGAATTAATCTAAACACTTGCAGTGATGTTATAAAAGCAGGGGCAAATTTACTTGTGGCAGGAAGTGCTATAATAGACAGCAAAGATAAAAAAGAAACTATTAAACAATTAAGAAACTTTTAAAAAAATTATTATAATTATTTATATTAAAAAAGACTTAAGTTTTTAATTAAACTCAAGCCTTCACTCTTTATTAACAATTATTTATTTTCGTGACTTTTTTTATACTCTATAGCCTCGTTTACTATAGGAACTAATGTTTCAAAATCAAGAGGTTTTTCTATAAGTCTGAATACACCTTCAGCTATAATCTCTTTTACCATATCAGTATTTCCATAAGCTGTGATTATTATGATTGGTATAGAGCTTTTTCTTTTTTTCATCTCTCTTATAAGAGCAAGCCCTGTCATAGAAGGCATAAGCAAATCTGTAATAATAACATCAACAGGATTATGTTCTAATATAGTTATTGCAGATTTACCATTCTCTGCTGTAATAACTTCAAAATCATAAGGTTCAAACGTATAAGTTATTAGATTACGTATATTCTCTTCATCATCTACTGCAAGTATTAAGGGTTTACCATTAAGCATATATTATACCCCTATTATATATATTTAGATAATCTGTATAAAATATTTTTTTTACCCAAAAGCTCACATATATGAGACAACTCAGTTCCAGCACTGCTTCCTGTTATAACATATCTTATAGGGTGATACAAATTAGGACCTTTAAGCCCTGTTTCTTTTTGAGCTTGTTTTATTAAATCTTTCATATATTGGTCAGTTATTTCATCAGCATTTTCTATATTAGTTTTAATAAACTGAAGAAGCCTTTTACTTTCTTCTTTATTTACAATCTCTTTCATCTCATCTGTAAGTTCAAAATCATTCTCAAAAAATACAGGAACATATTTAACAATATCAGATAAAACAACACAATTATGTCTTATTACAGATATAAGTTTTTTAGCCCAAGCATGTTCTGCTTCTGTATAATTTTCTTTTAAGAAGCCGCCTTGTATAAGATAAGGCAAAAATAATTCAGTAGCCTCGTCCAAACTAAGATTTTTAATATGCCAAGCATTTAAATGTCTTAATTTAGCAGTATCAAATATAGCAGGACTTTTAGAAAATCTATCTAAAGTAAAAGCCTTAATCATATCTTCATCATTCATATTTTCCATAGCTTCAGGGTGAGTCCAACCAAGTAAAGCAAGGAAGTTTCTCATAGCTTGAGGCAAGAATCCTTCATCTTTATATTCCATTAAAGTAGCAGCCCCATGTCTTTTTGATAATTTCTTTCTATCATTACCAAGTATTGAAGAAGTATGAGCAAACCTTGGAACTTGAGCTCCCAATGCCTCATAAATAAGTATCTGTTTTGGAGTATTAGATATATGGTCTTCTCCTCTTATAACATGCGAAATTTTCATAAGCATATCATCTATAACTACAGCATAATTGTAAGTAGGAAAACCATTCTCTCTGACAATTATAATGTCACCAATTTCATCGCTATTAGTTTTTACAACGCCCCTAACAAAATCTTCAAATACTATCTGCTGGTTTTTAGGCACTCTAAATCTTATTTTAGCAGGCTCTCCATTAGCAACTCTTCTTTTAGCCTCTTCTAATGGGATATCCTTACATTTGCCGTCATAAATGATAGGCTGATTTAAAGTTTTTTGCATATTAGATTTTTTTTCTAACTCTTCAGAAGTACAAAAACAATAATATGCCTTACCCTCTTCCATAAGTTTTTCAGTGTATTTTTTATATATATCAAGTCTTTCAGACTGAAAATATGGACCATAGTTTCCGCCAATTTCTGGGCCCTCGTCCCAATCAATGCCAAGCCATTTTAATGATTTAATAGCCATATCAACAGCTTCTTTTGTGCTTCTCTCTTGGTCTGTATCTTCTATTCTTAAAATTAATTTTCCTTTTATAGATTTGGCATATAGCCAATTAAATAATGCCGTTCTTGCATTTCCTATATGTAAAAAACCTGTTGGAGATGGAGCAAAACGAACTCTAATATCTGACATAAAAAAATATCCTCTTCATTACTATTAACTTGAGTTATTATACAATAAAAAAAATAAATATCAATTAATAATATTATAAATTTATCCTTATAAAATACATAAAAAATAGATAAAAATAACTAGTATTATATATAAATTTTATATTGAAAAATAGAATAATATATTATATAATTGTTTTCATATTTGGAGATTTCAATGGCAAGCATAGAAAGAGAAAAAGCTATAGAATTGTTTAAAAAATACAACAAAGAACCATCTCTATTTAAACATGCCCTATCCGTTGAGGCTGTAATGAGATATTTTGCTGATAAATATAATGAAGATGCTGAAGAATGGGCAATGGTTGGATTTTTGCATGATATGGATTATGAAATGTTTCCTAATGAGCATTGTATAAAAGTAAAAGAGATATTAGAAGTAGAAGGTTTGCCAGAGAGTTTTATTAGAGCTATACAGAGCCATGGCTTTGGAATATGCACAGATATAGAGCCTATCACTAATATGGAAAAAACTTTATTTGCTGTAGATGAACTTGCAGGTTTTATTTTGGCTTGTGCCTTGGTGAGACCTTCAAAAAGTTTAGATGATATGGAAGTAAAATCAGTTAAGAAAAAACTGAAAGATAAAGCTTTTGCTGCTAAAGTTGATAGGAATATCATAAATAATGGTGCTGAAAGACTTAATATACCATTAGATGAATTAATAAAAGAGACTATAGAAGCTTTAAAACCTATACAAGAGAGTATAGGCTTACAAAAAATATCTTAAAAATAATTTTTAGGTTTCCATTATGAGTAAGGTTAAGATACTAACAATAGTAGATATGCAAAATGATTATATGGAAGGCGGTCCTATGGCGGTTAATGGAGCAATTGGACTTATACCTGTAATTAATGACCTTATAAAAAATGGAGAATATGATGCTATAATAGCTACTCAAGATTGGCATCCATCAAATCATATATCTTTTGCTTCAACTCATAACAAAGAACCTTTTTCTAAAATAAGGGTAATGGACCAAGAAACTGGCGATGAAGAAATTTTAACACTTTGGCCTCGTCATTGTGTTGCTAGAACGTTTGGCTCTGCTATTGTTGATGAATTAAAAAAGAAGAAAGAGTATATTTATGTTCAAAAGGGTGTTGATGCTGATGATGAGGGGGTATCTGGATTTTCTTATATGCATAAGGATTTTATAGATGCTGCAAGGGAAAACAAAGAAGTATTGATACTGGATTTTGTGGGGGTGGCTTTAGACTATGCCGTTTATTATACTGCAAGAGATACTGCTGAATATGTAAATTCTATTAATGCAGAATATTTAGTTAGTGTGAATGTTTTAGAATATGCATCGGCTGCAATGAATCCTGATAAAATATATGAACTATATTCTAATGTAAAAAATATTAATCTCAAAAAGGTTCATCTGTGAATATTATAAGACTTGAAAATAGTCATATTGATGATAAAGTTTTTTTGTATAAAAGCCCTATTGGAAACTTATATTTAACTCATTATAAAGATTACATAACTTCTATTTCTTTTACAAACAACTATAAAGTATGCGCTGATAAAGAACCAGAAATTATAAAAGAAACCAAAAAACAGTTAGATGAATATTTTGAGTTAAAAAGAAGAATATTTGATATACCAATTGCAGTATACGGAAGCGATTTTCAATATAAAGTATGGATTGAGACTTATAAAATTCCTTTTGGAGAAACAGAAACATACTCCAATATAGCAAAAAAAATATCTAACAGTTCCGGCAGTATTTTTAGAGCAGTTGGAAGTGCTGAGGGAAAAAACAAAATACCAATTATAATACCATGCCACAGAATTGTTTCTAAAGATTTGAAATTAACAGGATATGCGGGCGGAATAGAAAAAAAGGAATATTTACTTAAACTTGAAGGTTTTAAGATAAATAATTTAAAAATAATAAAATGATAAAAAAAAGTTATAATACAAGCAGATTACTTTTAGTGCAGCCTAATCTTGAAATGGCTAATTCTATTTTTGATTTTTATCATAGAAATAAAGATTTTTTTAGAGAGTTTGACCCTTATCGGCCTGATATATTCTATAAACTTAATACACATAAAAATATTATAAAAAAAGAAATAGATGATACAAAAAATTCAAGAATGCTTAAATTTTATCTATTCAAAATAGAAGACAGAAAAAAAATAATAGGAATGATTAGTTTCGCAAATATAGTAAAGGGCTCTTTTTTATCTTGCACTGTTGGATATAAATTGGATAAAGATGAAACAAAAAAAGGATATATGACAGAAGCATTAAAATATGCAATAGATATAGTATTTAAAGAATTAAAACTTCACAGAATAGAAGCAAATATTATGCCGCACAACAAACCATCATTAGATTTAGCAAGAAGATTAGGTTTTGAATATGAAGGACTCGCAAAAAAATATTTAAAAATCAATGATAAATGGGAAGACCATATACACATGACTATATTAAATAATGATATTTAAAAAAATAACTATAGATAATTAATTACAGCACAAAAAAACTTTATGGGTATTATAATGAAAATAGTTTGCCTTGGAGATAGCACAACTTATGGCTATATGGTTAATAGAAAACAGGTTTGGACTTCTGTATTAAATACAAAATTTGAAGACTATAATATACAGTTTATAAACAAAGGCATAAACGGAGATACCATTTCTGGCATGTATTTACGTTTTAATAATGATGTTATTAATGAAAAGCCTAATACTCTAATACTTATGGGCGGAGTAAATGATATATTTCTTTTTAAGCCTTTAGAAAATATAAAACAAAGCTTTGTTGATATAATAAATGAATCTAAGAAAAACAATATAGACATAATAACATTTACCCCTATACCTTTTATAAAAGAAGATTTTACATTTTTTGAAGTCAGCAGCTTAGAGGAGATGTCAGATATATTAATGGAGTATGTTAATTTTATTAATTCATACACAAAAGAAAATGATGTAAAATGTATTGATGTTTATAATATGTTTATAAATGAAATATTGAAAGAGCATAAATATTATGATTTGTATTTTGACGGCGTTCATCTAAATAGCGAGGGGCATAATATTTTTGCATCTTATATATTTGAGAGATTAAAAGAGTATGTAAAGTAAAAGGATTCACTTTTATTCAGCTTTATAAAAAATAAAGCCAAATAAAAGTGGGAGATTATTTATGAAAAATACTAATTATTAAAACATAACTTATTAAAAAAAGTAAAATATTTTATAAAAATTTTCATAGAAATATAATTAATATTTATTTGTGGATATATTAAGATTTTAATGTATAATAAGTATTATGAAAGTAAAAATAATAGATACAGCTTATGGCGGATATGGCGTTGCTAAAGATGGAAAAATTATATTTGTAGCACATTCTGTTGAAGGCGATATAGTTGATATATCCATAAAAAAAGAAAATAAAAACTTTTGCTATGCTAATATAAACAATATTATAGAGCCTTCAAAGCATAGAATAAAACCAAAATGTAAATATGCAGGTATTTGCGGCGGATGTGTGTTTAATCATATTGAATATAATAAACAATTAGAAATAAAAAAAAGTATAGTATTAAACTCTATAAGAAACATTGAATATAATAATAATATAAATATAATAAAATCACATAATGAACATTACAGACTCCGTGTAAACATGATAGCTCAAAACGGCAATATTGGCTTTTATAAATTCAATACTAATGAGTTTGTGAATATAGATGAATGCATAATATTAAAAGAAAAACTCTTTGATAAAATAAAAAATTTTTCCAAGAATAACAATATAACAGGAAACATTTATGCTATAGAAAGTAATAATTGCAAAACACTATCATTTGCTGACATTCTAAAACAAAATAAAAATATAGATACAAGCTATTTTGACGGAATAACTATAAAACAAAAAAAGAAATTAAAAACTTATGGCATAGATAAAACAAATTACAATACATGTTTTGGAGAGGTACCATTATCACATAAAAGCTTTTTTCAATCCAATCACTATTTATTAGACGAGTTTCAGAAGAATGCAGTTAAATACTTTAATGAATATGACAAAAACATAGTTGAGCTTTATGCTGGAAGCGGATTTTTCACTGTTGCAATTAGAAACAAATTAGAAAGTTTAAATATTGATTACAAATTAATATCTTCAGAAATAAGCTCTGACTCTGTAAATATTGCAAAAGATATTATAAAAGAAGATGCAAGCGATACTCTAAAAAAAATAAATTATAATATAGATGCCTTATTTGTTGATCCTCCGCGTGACGGATTAGATAAAAAAGTGATAGAAAATATTATTAGAATAAAACCCAAAAAAATTATATATATTTCTTGCAACCCTATGACATTTGCAAGAGATGTTAATTTATTAAAAGAATATTATCAATTAATAGATTTAAATATCATAGATATGTTTCCAGATACTTATCATATAGAACTTATTTCTTGTTTAAAACTAATAATAAAATAATTATATTGATATTAGCGTTAAAAAATATATAATTCTGTTTTAGGAGTTATAAAAAATCATGAAAATAATTTTTTTAGGTACTGGCACATCAGATGGTGTACCAATGATAGGATGCAAATGTAATGTTTGCAAGAGCAAAGATAAAAAAGACAAAAGAACAAGAGCATCTGTTTTAATACAGCATAAAAATAAAAACTACATAATAGATACTTCTTTAGATTTTAGAGAACAAATGCTTAGAGAAAAAATTGATAGCTTAGAAGCGGTATTCTATACTCATCATCATGCTGACCATTCTTCAGGAATAGTAGATTTGCGTTCATTAAATTTTATAATGCATAAACATATAGATTGCTATGGTAATAAAGATACTATGGACGTATTAAAAGATAAATATGATTATATATTTAATCCCGTTCAGATAGGAGGCGGGATTCCTGATTTACAATTTCATATTATAGAAAATACTACTAAATTTGACGATATAACTGTAACTCCAATTCCTGTAAAACATGGTATATTAAACATATTAGGCTATAGATTTAATAATTTTACATATATTACAGATGCAAGCTCTATAAGCAACGAAAGCTTGAAACTCATAGAAGGCAGTGAAATTTTAGTATTAAATGGATTAAGATATCGTCAGCATAGCACACATTTATCACTTCAGGAATCTGTTAATATAGCAGATACTATTAAAGCCAAAAAAACATTTTTCACACACTTAACTCATGATGTTTTACATAAAAATTTGAAAAAAGAGCTCCCAAAAAATATGTATGGTGCTTATGATGGTCTAACTTTAGAAATATAATATGTTTTTTAATATTGATTATAAATATTAATCGTATATACTTATATGTATACGATTATGTATAAAAACATTTTATATAATTTGGAGGATATAATGTTTGGTTATCTACAAAAAATAGGTAAATCCTTAATGGTACCTGTAGCCGTATTGCCGGCAGCTGCTATCCTTTTGGGTATTGGTTACTGGATAGACCCTAATGGTTGGGGCGGCGGAAGCCCAGTGGCAGCTTTCTTTATTAAAGCAGGCGGTTCTATTATAGATAATATGCCTATATTGTTTGCTGTTGGTGTTGCTTTTGGTATGTCTAAAGACAGAAATGGTGCTGCTGCTTTAGCTGGATTAGTGGCATTTTTAGTTGTAACTACTCTTTTAGCTCCTGCTACTGTTGCTATGATTCAAAGTAAAGATGTTGCTAATGTAGCCCCAGGTTTTGCTAAAATTAATAACCAATTTATAGGTATACTTTGCGGTATTATAGCTGGCGGTTTATACAATAAGTTTTCTGAAGTAAAATTACCAGAATTCTTAGCATTCTTTAGCGGAAGAAGATTCGTACCGATAGTTACATCTGGTGTTATGATGATAGTATCATTCATATTAATGGTTGTATGGCCTGCTATTTACGGCGGTTTAGTAACTTTTGGTGAAGCTATCATTAGTCTTGGTCCTATAGGTGCTGGTATTTATGGTTTCTTTAATAGACTTTTAATTCCTGTTGGTTTACACCATGCTCTTAACTCAGTATTCTGGTTCGACGTTGCTGGTATTAATGATATACCTAATTTCTTAGGCGGTCAGGCTTCTATTGATGCTGGTACTGCTATTATCGGACAAACTGGTATGTATCAAGCTGGTTTCTTCCCTATTATGATGTTTGGTCTTTTAGGAGCTTGTTTGGCTTTCATTAAAAATGCTAAACCTGAAAATAGAAATAAAATTCGTTCTATAATGTTGGCTGCTGGTTTTGCTAGTTTCTTCACTGGCGTTACTGAGCCTATAGAGTTCTCATTCATGTTCGTTGCTCCTGTATTATATCTTATACACGCTATATTAACTGCTATATCTTTGATTATTGCTTCTAGCATGAAATGGATTGCTGGTTTTGGTTTCTCTGCTGGTTTAATAGACCTTGTTCTTTCTACAAGAAACCCTTTAGCTACTCAATGGTATATGCTAATTGTACAAGGTATAGTATTCTTCATACTTTATTTTGTTATTTTTAATTTTGCTATTCAGAAATTTAATCTTAAAACTCCTGGAAGAGAAGATGATGATACTGATGAAATAGAAGTTACTGTATCAAGCAGCAAAAATGCTTCTTATGCTGATAAAGCTTTATTACTTCTTCCTTTACTTGGCGGAATTGAAAATATAGTTGATATCGATAACTGTGCTACAAGATTAAGATTAGAAGTAAAAGACAATACTATAGTTAATGATGCTGAAATTAGAAAGCATTTCCCTGGCGTATTGAGACCTGGTAAAACTTCTGTACAAGTAATAGTAGGAACAGATGTGCAATTTTTAGCAGATGAGTTTAAAAAGGTTGCTAAAAAATAATTAATATATTCAAAAAATAGGGCTTGTAAGATTTTTATAAGCCCTTTACTATTTTTATTATATAACTTCTATATTTTTAATAGTTTTCTTATTTGTAATAGCTTAATCAATACAAAAATAATTTATATTGATTTTCTTACTTTCTACATAAAATGTTTTGTTTATATAATAATTTTAGAAGCGGAAAATATAAATGAAAAAGAATTACTAGTATCATATACAATGGATTATAAATACATATTAGAAAAATACACAAAAATTAATACTGTTTCCATTTTACATTTAAGAATTATATATCATAAAAATTTAGCAGAAATAAATCCTTAGAAACTTGGTGAAATTAATTAAACATACTAACAACCATTACTTACAAAAATATATTCGTATATTATAAAAAGTTATATATTATTATATTTAAAATTAGGTAAGTATTTTTGATATAAAATAAATATATGAACCTTCTTATATGAGCATTTTTATTTGTTATATTTATAAAAAAGTGCTGTAAAATAATATAATTATATAAAAAATAAGGCATTGAATTCAATAAATAACTAAAAAAGTTAGAATAAAAGAACAAATTGAAGAAAATTTTAGTTTAAAAATGATAGTTACAATTTTATAATATAAAAAATATTATAAACAGTATTTTTTTTATTTAATTATATATCTATTTTAACTATATATTATATATTTTGGTTGTTTGAAACATATATATTTTTTAATTTATATGTTATCGGTTATAAATGTGAAATATTAATATAAAAAAGTAAAATTATATTTGTTAAAAAGCTTGACAATTGGCTAAAAACTTATTAAACTTTAGAATATAAGTTTTTTATATTTAATTATAGTAAATAATTTAATATTTCATAAAAAATATTAAAATAAAAAAATAAAAAAGCAAGGGGTTATAATATTATGTCTAGCATAAAATTTGAGCATGTAAAAAAAGTATATGACAACAAAGTTGAGGTAGTTAAAGACTTTAGTTTGGATATAGCTGATAAAGAGTTTGTAATTCTTGTAGGTCCTTCAGGCTGCGGTAAATCTACGACTTTACGTATGATAGCTGGTCTTGAAGAGATTACAGATGGTAAACTTTATATTGGAGATAGACTCATAAATGATGTAGCTCCAAAAGACAGAGACATTGCTATGGTATTTCAGAACTATGCCTTATATCCGCACATGTCTGTATTTAAGAACATGGCTTTTGGGTTGGAACTTAGAAAAACTCCAAAAGATGAAATTAAGAAAAGAGTTGAATGGGCAGCGCAAGTACTTGATATAGCTCATTTGCTTGACAGAAAACCTAAGGCATTATCTGGCGGTCAGCGTCAAAGGGTG